>NZ_RZRV01000090.1:0-3737 GCF_004023085.1 Mesorhizobium sp. M7A.F.Ca.US.010.02.1.1
GGCGAGGGGGTTTTGACTGCTCATGCGGCCTTTTCGCATGAAGCAAGGCCGCGCAACAGCGCAAACCCATTCACTTTGCCTGAAGGCTTGTCACTTTCTTCCTCGCTCTTGCAAAAATGCGAAAGAAAATTACATGCGGTTTTCGCATGGCTGCCAAGCCTTGGTCGGCGTGCAATATTTGGTGCTCCGGGCTTGACGGTCCGCGGTCTTACGAGTAGAAGCCGCCCAGTCAGAACCGATGTGAGGCTCTCCCTTCCGAAGCGACACGCTTTGGAGTTTGCCTCAAACAGGGTTCGTTTTACGAGCGAAAAGACATTTCCGGCGTGCACGAAGCGGCTTCCGCTTCCTCTGCCTTTTGTTCGGGCAAGACCGCGAGGCGCGGTTTATGGCCCGAATTTGCGTATGGAAATGACGCTTTGAGCGGCCCTGACCGGGCGAGACACGGAATTGAGAGACAAGAGGGTTTAATGCCTACCGTCAACCAGCTGATCCGCAAGCCGCGCATTGCGCCGGTGAAGCGCAACAAGGTCCCGGCCATGCAGCAGAACCCGCAGAAGCGGGGCGTCTGCACGCGCGTCTATACAACGACGCCGAAGAAGCCGAACTCGGCGCTGCGCAAGGTGGCCAAGATCCGCCTGACCAATGGTTTTGAAGTGATCGGGTACATCCCCGGCGAAGGCCACAACCTTCAGGAGCACTCCGTGGTCATGATCCGCGGCGGCCGCGTCAAGGATCTTCCGGGCGTTCGCTACCACATCATCCGCGGCGTGCTCGACACGCAGGGTGTGAAGAACCGCAAGCAGCGCCGTTCGAAGTACGGCGCCAAGCGTCCGAAGTAAGGGGCGTCCGAAGTAAGATTTTCCGGCCTTGGCGCTGCTTGAGTGCGTCGGGCTATGAGATTGAGAGACAAAAGCCATGTCGCGTCGTCACAGTGCAGAAAAGCGTGAGATCAATCCGGACCCGAAGTTCGGCGATCTGATCGTCACCAAGTTCATGAACGCCGTTATGTATGACGGCAAGAAGTCGGTCGCCGAGACCATCGTCTACGGCGCGCTCGACCAGGTTCAGTCGAAGACCAAGCAGGAGCCGGTCACCGTCTTCCATCAGGCGCTCGACAATGTCGCGCCGCATGTTGAAGTGCGTTCGCGTCGTGTCGGTGGCGCCACCTACCAGGTTCCGGTCGACGTGCGCCCCGAGCGCCGCCAGGCATTGGCCATTCGCTGGCTGATCGCGGCGGCCCGCAATCGCAACGAGACCACGATGGTCGACCGCCTCTCCGGCGAGCTGATGGATGCGGCCAACAACCGCGGCACGGCTGTCAAGAAGCGTGAAGACACCCACAAGATGGCTGAAGCCAACCGCGCTTTCGCGCACTACCGCTGGTAAAGCGCGAACGAGACTGAGAGGCAGCTACGATGGCCCGCGAATACAAAATCGAAGACTACCGCAATTTCGGTATCATGGCGCATATTGACGCCGGCAAGACGACGACCACCGAGCGCGTCCTCTACTACACGGGCAAGTCGCACAAGATCGGCGAAGTCCACGACGGCGCTGCCACCATGGATTGGATGGAGCAGGAGCAGGAGCGCGGCATCACCATCACGTCCGCCGCGACCACGACCTTCTGGAAGGCTCGTGACGGCAAGATGCACCGCTTCAACATCATCGACACTCCCGGCCACGTCGACTTCACCATCGAAGTCGAGCGTTCGCTGCGCGTGCTCGACGGCGCCATCGCGTTGCTCGATGCCAATGCCGGCGTTGAGCCGCAGACCGAGACCGTCTGGCGCCAGGCCGACAAGTATCGCGTTCCGCGCATGATCTTCTGCAACAAGATGGACAAGATCGGTGCCGACTTCTATCGCTCGGTCGAGATGATCGGTTCGCGCCTCGGCGCGCATGCCGTTGTCATGCAGCTGCCGATCGGCGCCGAGACCGAGTTCAAGGGCGTCGTCGACCTCGTCGAGATGAACGCGCTGGTCTGGCGCGACGAGACGCTGGGCGCTGCCTGGGATGTCGTCGAGATCCCGGACGATCTCAAGGCTCGTGCCGAAGAATACCGCGAGAAGATGATCGAGGCCGCCGTCGAAATGGACGAGACGGCGCTTGAGAATTACCTCGAAGGCAAGATGCCGTCGAATGACGAGATCCGCGCGCTGATCCGCAAGGGCACCATCGCGGTCAAGTTCTACCCGATGTTCTGTGGCTCGGCCTTCAAGAACAAGGGCGTGCAGCCGCTGCTCGACGCCGTCGTCGAATATCTGCCGTCGCCGGCCGATGTTCCCGCCATCAAGGGCGTCGATGCCAAGACCGACGCGGAGATCGAGCGTCATGCCGACGACAACGAGCCGCTGTCGATGCTCGCCTTCAAGATCATGAACGACCCGTTCGTCGGTTCGCTGACCTTTGCCCGCATCTATTCGGGCAAGCTCACCAAGGGCATCTCGGTCGACAACACCGTGAAGGGCAAGAAAGAGCGCATCGGCCGCATGCTGCAGATGCATGCGAACTCGCGCGCCGACGTCGAAGAGGCTTTTGCAGGCGACATCGTTGCTCTTGCCGGTCTCAAGGACACGACCACCGGTGACACGCTGAGCGATCCGCTGCATCCGGTCATTCTCGAGCGCATGGAATTCCCCGATCCGGTCATCCAGATCGCCATTGAGCCGAAGACCAAGAACGACCAGGAAAAGATGGGCCTCGCCCTTCACCGCCTGGCCGCCGAGGATCCGTCCTTCCGCGTCAAGACCGACGAGGAAAGCGGCCAGACCATCATTTCCGGCATGGGTGAACTTCACCTGGACATCATCGTCGACCGCATGCGTCGCGAGTTCAAGGTCGAGGCCAATGTCGGCGCACCGCAGGTGGCTTATCGCGAGACCATCACCCGCAGGCACGAGCAGGATTACACGCACAAGAAGCAGACCGGCGGTACCGGTCAGTTCGCTCGCGTCAAGATCGTCTTCGAGCCGAACCCGGACAGCAGCGAGTTCGAGTTCGAGACCAAGATCGTCGGCGGCGCCGTGCCGAAGGAATACATCCCGGGTGTCGAAAAGGGCATCAACAGCGTCATGACCTCGGGTCCGTTCGCGGGCTTCCCGATGATCGGCGTCAAGGCGACCCTGATCGACGGCGCTTATCACGATGTCGACTCCAGCGTTCTGGCCTTCGAAATCGCCGGCCGCGCCTGCTTCCGTGAAGCCGCACCCAAGCTTGGCGTGCAGCTTCTGGAGCCGATCATGAAGGTCGAAGTGGTGACGCCGGAAGATTACGTCGGCAGCGTCATCGGCGATCTGAACGGTCGTCGTGGCCAGATCCAGGGCCAGGAAGCGCGCGGCGTGGCCGTCGTCATCAACGCGATGGTGCCGCTCGCCAACATGTTCAAGTATGTCGACAACCTGCGCTCGATGAGCCAGGGCCGTGCGGCCTACACCATGCAGTTCGATCACTATGAGCCGGTTCCGACCGCAGTGGCTCAGGAAGTCCAGAAGAAATACGCCTAAGGGTTTCTTAGCCACCGGGTCGCGCTCCTTGCGCGGTGCCGGATCTGAAGAGCGAATAACAATATCCCCTTAGCGGGTAGAATAGACGGAGAACGATTATGGCCAAAGGTAAATTCGAGCGTAACAAGCCTCACGTGAACATCGGCACGATTGGCCACGTCGACCATGGCAAGACGTCGCTGACGGCGGCGATCACCAAGTATTTTGGCGAATACAAGCGCTACGACCAGA
>NZ_RZRV01000091.1:0-3722 GCF_004023085.1 Mesorhizobium sp. M7A.F.Ca.US.010.02.1.1
GCCTTCGGCGCCAGGCCCGAAACGCTGATGGGGCTTTCCGGCCTTGGCGACCTGCTGCTGACCTGCTCGTCCACCCAGTCGCGCAATTTCGCCTATGGCCTGGCGCTCGGCCAAGGCAAGCCGCTTGCCGGATTGCCGCTCGCCGAAGGCGTGCCGACGGCGGCGATCGCTGCCCGCATCGCCACCGAGCGCAACATCGACGCGCCGATCATTGCCGCTGTCGCCGCCATACTGGACGGTGCCATCACCGTCCGGCAGGCTGTGACGGCCTTGATGACCCGGCCGCTGAAGACCGAAACCAACGATTGATCCCCACGACTTTGAACGATCAGGAGAAAAAAAGATGCTGTTTGCTGTGATTTGCAAGGACAAGCCCGGAAGCCTGCAGGTGCGCCTCGACTCGCGGCCCGAGCATATCGCCTTTCTCGAAGGGTTGAACGGCGACAAGAAGCTGGCATTCGCCGGTCCGTTCCTTGATGCCGAGGGCAAGCCCAATGGCAGCCTCGTGGTCGTCGAAGCGTCCGACCTGGCTGGCGCCCAGGCTCTGTCGGCCGCCGACCCCTACGCCAAGGCGGGGCTGTTCGAAAGCGTCGAAATCCGCCCGTGGAACTGGACGTTCAACAAGCCGGCGGCTAGTTAATCCCGGTCGCCCGCGCGACGCCAAGGAGGAGAAAGACATGAACTACTGGCTGTTCAAATCCGAGCCATTCAAGTTCTCCTTCGAGATGCTGAAGGCCAAGGGCAAGGCCGGCACGCAATGGGACGGCGTGCGCAACTACGCCGCGCGCAACAACATGAAGGCCATGCAGATCGGCGATCTCGGCTTCTTCTACCATTCCAACGAGGGGCTGAACGTCGTCGGCATCGCTGAAGTCTGCGCGCTTGCCCATCCCGACACCACATCGGACGATCCGCGCTGGGAATGTGTCGACATCCGCGCCGTAAGGGATGTGCCGAACCCGCCGACGCTGGAACAGGTCAAGGCCAATCCGAAGCTTGCCGACATGGCGCTGGTGCGGCTCGGCCGGCTTTCCGTGCAGCCGGTGACGCCGGCCGAGTGGAAGGAAGTCTGCCACATGGGCGGCTTGACGCCGGCTCCGTGACGGCGCTGACGCCCAACAGCGCGAGGCAATTCATTCTCGACAACACGGCGCTGATGGCGCCGCCGCACGTGCCGGAGATCCTGCTTCATCTTGCCGACGAAGCGCATGATTTGTGGCAGCGGACCGAGGATGAGCTGGTCGAGATCGGCCTGCCACCGCCTTTCTGGGCCTTTGCCTGGGCCGGCGGCCAGGGCCTTGCCCGCTATGTCCTGGACAATCCCGGCACGGTGCGGGGCAAGCGCGTGCTCGACTTCGCTTCCGGCTCCGGCCTCGTCGCCATCGCTGCCGCCAAGGCAGGTGCCGCCAAGGTGATCGCAACCGACATCGATCCGTTCTGTGCCACCGCGATCCGGCTCAACAGCGAGATCAACGGTGTCGGGACCGAATTCCTCGGCACGGATTGCATCGGCACCGATGCAGGTTGGGACGTGGTCCTGGCCGGTGATGTTTTCTACGACAAATCTTTCGCGGACCGGCTGATGCCATGGTTCGCAACGCTGAAGGCCCGCGGCGCCGAGATCCTCGTCGGCGATCCCGGACGGTCGTATCTGCCGAAGGCAGGGCTGGAGCCGCTTGCGGTCTATGAGGTGGCCGTCACGCGGGCACTGGAGGATGCGCTCGTCAAGCATACTACTGTCTGGCGGTTTGCTTGACGCCAACGCCGAACAGGCGTTCCATCAAGTTCGCATCTGGAGGGGGAAGCTCATGGATTTTTCAGCAGTGAACTGGCTGGCGGTGATCGCCGCCGCAATTCTGGCATGGCTGTTCGGCGCCGCTTGGTACATGGGCCTGAGCAAGCCGTGGCTGAAAGCCGCCAAGCTCGATCCGGCGACGATGAAGAAATCGCCGCTGCCCTTCGTCATCAGCTTCATCGCCGAACTGGTCATGGCGTACATATTGGCGCTGGTCGTCGGCGCGATGACCGGCGGCGAGCCGACATGGATTGCCGGCCTGGTCTTCGGCTTCGTGCTCTGGCTGGGTTTCGTCGCCACGACGCTCTCGGTCAACCATCGCTACGAGAATTTCGGCTGGGATCTGACCCTCATCGACGGCGGCCACTGGCTCGGTGTGCTGCTGATCATCGGCGCCGTGATCGGCTGGTTCGGCGCGGCGGCAAGCTGATCAAGAAGGGAGTAGGGCAGTAAGGCAGTAGGGGAATAGGGGCAAACGGCACCGACTGCAATCCCTACTGCCCTACTGCCCTACTGCCCTACTGCCCTTTGTCCGTGGTCCGCGTCTTGGCGACTTCCTCGAGCATCCATTCGCGAAAGGCGACGATGCGCGGATCGTCGCCGGTATTTTCGGGATAGACCAGGAAGTAGGCGAACTCGGGCGCCACCCGCAGGCCGAGTTCGAAAGGCTGCACCAGCCTGCCCAGGGAAAGGTCGTTCGCCACCATGGCGAAATCGGCGAGCGCAACGGCATTGCCGTCGAGCGCTGCCTGGACGGCATCCGTGGAGTTTCCGAAGACGACGGTCCGGCTGTCGTCGAAATCATTGATGCCGGCCGCCGCCATCCACATCCGCCAGTTGGGCCATGTCACGCCTTGCCGCGACCATTCGATATGCGCAAGCGTGTGATTGAAGAGGTCGCGCGGCTCACGCAGCGGCGGACCGGACGTCAAGAGGCTCGGGCTGCACACCGGAATGAGGATGTTGTCGAACAGCCGGTGGGTGCGAAGGCCTGGATATTTCCCGGCGCCAAAACGGATGCCGACATCGATGTCATCGAGTTCGAAATCCCGCACTTCATAGGCAATGTCGAATCGCAATTCGATATCTGGGTGATGCTTGCGAAAATCGTCGACGCGTCGCATCAGCCATTTTGACGCGAACTGCGCGTCGAGCGTTACCTTCAAAAGGGCGGTGCCGCGCGCCAGCTTCTGCGCCCGCGAAACGGCCCGGCCAAGCAGGTCGAGCGCGTCGGCCGAGGCGTCGAACAGCACCGTCCCCGCCTCGGTGAGCCGGATGGTGCGGCTGGTGCGTGTGAACAGCACCAGCCCGAGTTGATCCTCGATTTCCTTGATCTGATGGCTGACGGCGGCCGGTGTCAGGCCGAGCTCGTCGGCGGCGCGGGTGAAATTGAGGTGCCGGGCCGCTGCTTCCAGCGTCCTCAAGGCACGAGTCCCGGGCAGAAGACGAGCCATCCTATCCTCAAATAAAACTTGATGATCCAGAGAAAACTACTCGTTTCTCGCAGGGATTTCAATCTGGCATGATCCCATCATCGACACATCATCAAGCCGGATTTGATATCCGGAGACAACGGATCATAACCATGTCCATCATCGTTTTGAATTCATCGACACCCCGCCCGGCCTGGCTGGCCGAAACCCTCGACTGGCTGCGCCACGCCCGGGTCGCGATACGCCTCGCCCGCCGCGACATTGCCTACCAGGACGTCGAGGATCTCTCCGATCGCCAACTGCGCGATATCGGCGGCGAGCGCCGTGACGTCGCTCGCGCAATGGACAGAGAACTTGGCCGGCTGGGCCTGCTCGACATCGGTTGGCAGAAACCTGGTCGTAGGGGAATAGGGGAATAGGGGAATAGGGGAATAGGAAAAATTAAGGCTGCGCCGGGACTGTCCCTACTCCCCTACTCCCCTACTCCCCTACTC
>NZ_RZRV01000092.1:0-3425 GCF_004023085.1 Mesorhizobium sp. M7A.F.Ca.US.010.02.1.1
TTTGTACGCCCAAGGGGAATCGACCCCGTTTTCCCGCCGTGAGAGGGCGGTGTCCTGACCGCTAGACGATGGGCGCGTTCAAGAACCGGCGATATAGGCTGAGCGCTGGGAAAAAGCAACTGGGGTAGGCCGCTTTCCCTTGCCGAGGAAAAGCCGGCCGTAGCCTATCGTTTCGGTTCGATCAGATCCCAGAGATTGCCGTACAGATCGGCGAAAACCGCCACCGTGCCGTAGGGCTCGAAGCGCGGTGCTTCGCGGAATTCGACGCCCTTCTCCAGCATCGCTGCGTGGTCGCGGGCAAAATCGTCGGTTTCCAGGAACAGGAAGACACGGCCACCGGTCTGGTTGCCGATGCTCTGCCTTTGCGCCTCGTCGGACGCTTCGGCCAGAAGCAGCCTGGCGCCCTGCCCGTTGGCCGGCGCCACTGTGACCCAGCGCTTGCCGCCGCCGAGATCGACATTTTCGGCGAGCAGAAAACCCAGCCTCTCGACATACCAGGCAATCGCCTCGTCATAGTTGGCGACGACCAGGGCGATCGTGGCGATGCGACGATGTTCGGCGAACCCGGTCATGTCTGAGGCTTGCTCATTGGCCTGCTGCCGTTCATCGTTGCGGCTCGCTCACTTGTTGCGGATCGCAAACCGGCCGATCAGGCGGCGCTCGGTGATATCGTACACGAAGATCGTGCGGCTGCCGTCGGCAAGCTCGGCGTCGATCGAGACACGATTGCCGGACAGCGACTGGCTGACCACCTTGGCCCCGACCGGCAGCACGATGTCGCCGTTGACCGGTTCGCCGGCGGGTGTCTGGATATCGCCGGCCAGCGGCGGGTTCGCCGGCGGTGCATTGCGCGCTTTGTAGACAAGGGCGCCGATCACCACCATAAGGGCGAGGAACAGCAGGCCGAGATTGATCCCGACGAAGCGGACGAGTTTCCTGCGCACCTTTTCGACCTCGGGGTCGAGCGGCTTATCCTGGTCTTCTTCGGCGATCGGGCTGGCCATGGCAAAACAGTTCCGGAACGGTTTTTCAATGAGCGCTCATAGCGAAGAGGCCCCTGAATTGATAGAGCACCAATTCATGCAGCCCACTGTGCTGGTGGCGGGCGCGGATGCGGCCGGCCTGCGCCTCGACCAGTGGCTGGCCGCAAGCCTTGGCCCGGACATGTCACGCAGCCGCGTGCAGATGCTGATCAGGCAGGGCGCGGTCTCGGTCGACGGCAAGCCTGTCGACGAGACCAAGCGCAAGATGGCGCCGGGCGAAAGCGTGTCGGTTACCATGCCGGAGCCGGAGCCGGCGGAGCCGCAGGGCGAGAACATCGCACTCCATGTGCTCTATGAGGACGAAGAGCTGATCGTCATCAACAAGCCGGCCGGGCTTGTCGTTCATCCCGGTGCCGGCAACTGGACCGGCACGCTGGTCAACGCGCTGATCCATCATTGCGGCGACAGTCTTTCAGGTATCGGCGGCGTGCGCCGGCCGGGCATCGTCCACCGCCTCGACAAGGAGACCAGCGGCGTCATGGTCGTCGCCAAGACCGACCGCGCCCACAAGTCGCTGTCCGAAGCCTTCGCCGATCACGGCCTGACCGGCGATCTCGAACGTGCCTATCTGGCGCTGGTCTGGGACATACCGCAGAGGCCGACCGGAAGGGTCGACGCGCCGCTCGGCCGCGCCGCCGACCGGGTGCGCCGTGCCGTGGTGCCGGAAGGACGCGACGACGCCCGCCGTGCGGTCACCCACTTCGCCGTGCAGGAGCGTTTCGGCGAGAGCCAAAAGGAGTTCGCCACGGCCAGCCTGGTCGAATGCCGGCTGGAGACCGGCCGCACCCACCAGATCCGTGTCCACATGGCGCATATCGGCCACCCGGTGATCGGCGACCCCGATTACGGCCAGGCTTTCCGCACCAAGGGCAACCGGCTGCCCGAACCGCTGAAAAGCCAGGTCAAGGCATTTCCCCGGCAAGCTTTGCATGCCTGGCTCCTTGCATTTCGCCACCCCACTACCCATCTAACGATGAGGTTCGAGGCGCCGTTACCGAGGGACATGGAGGAACTCGTCGGCGGCTTCCGCAAGCTCTAAACCCTGCCATAGAGAAACCTGAGCGGCATTGTTCACTTCAGCGTGACACACTGTTTCGTGTTGAACAAATGCCTGTCTTTTCTGGTTTTGTTCCTGTATAAGATCTGATGTCGCGGGCGAGCCTTTTTGGTGCTCGCGTCACATGCCCGCCGCGTTTCGGGGGCATCACTCCAATAGAGAGGGGGCGCTATCATGGCCCAGTCATTACCCAGTATCGTTTCCGGCGAAGGCGGCCTCAGCCGCTACCTGGAAGAAATCCGCCGCTTTCCCATGCTGCAGCCGCAGGAAGAGTACATGCTCGCCAAGCGTTACGCCGAGCATGAAGACACCTCCGCTGCGCACAAGCTCGTCACCAGCCACCTCAGGCTCGTCGCCAAGATCGCCATGGGCTATCGCGGCTATGGCCTGCCGATCGGTGAAGTGATCTCGGAAGGCAATGTCGGCCTGATGCAGGCCGTCAAGAAATTCGAACCCGAGCGTGGCTTCCGCCTCGCGACCTATGCCATGTGGTGGATCAAGGCCTCGATCCAGGAGTACATCCTGCGCTCGTGGAGCCTGGTCAAGATGGGCACGACCGCCAATCAGAAGCGCCTGTTCTTCAACCTGCGCAAGGTGAAGGGCAAGATCCAGGCGCTCGACGACGGCGACTTGAAGCCCGACCAGATCGCCGAGATCGCCACCAGGCTGAACGTTTCCGAAGCCGAAGTGGTGTCGATGAACCGCCGCCTGTCGGGCGATGCCTCGCTCAATGCCCCGATCCGGGCGAGCGAAGGTGAGTCCGGTGAATGGCAGGACTGGCTGGTCGACGACCACGAAAGCCAGGAAGAGATGCTGATTGAGCAGGACGAGCTGGAAAACCGGCGCGGCATGCTGTCGGGCGCTCTTGCCGTGCTCAACGAGCGCGAGCGTCGCATCTTCGAGGCTCGTCGCCTCGCCGAGGAGCCGCTGACGCTGGAAGAGCTGTCGTCCGAGTTCGACATCAGCCGCGAGCGCGTGCGCCAGATCGAGGTGCGCGCCTTCGAGAAGGTGCAGGATGCGGTCAAGGCCGCCGCCAAGCGCCAGACCCAGGCGCTGCGCACGATTGAGGCGCAGCCCGCGGCGTAAGGTTAGCTTCGGTTACAAAAATCAAGGCGGCGTCAGGAAACTGGCGCCGCCTTTTTTGTAGCGGACTGCAATGGTGGTTGGCGAAAGCGAAGGCGACATCCGATCTCCCCCCTGTTTGGACCGGAGACATCGCGAACAGGTGTGCGAGGACATCGCGAACAGTTTTGTCACTTATCGTCTGCAGAGGTTGAGGTCGACTGTTTCTATTTTCTGATGTCTGAAGAAGGCTTGGAAGACGC
>NZ_RZRV01000093.1:0-2689 GCF_004023085.1 Mesorhizobium sp. M7A.F.Ca.US.010.02.1.1
GACAAGAGCCGGTAAGGCGGCCACTTGCCCGACATGGATTGCGAAATGACAAAAACAGCGCATTGCTCCGCCGGCGCGCGAAACGATATCTCATCCCAAATCAGACCGAAGCCGTTCAGAACGAACATTTCGCCACCCGCCCTTATGGAACTTTGGGGCTGGCGTTTCATTTCATCGGCATGGAGGCCACTGTAATCCAAGGTACCGGGACGGAGCGAACGTGTCGCTACGCTACTCGCTGGTTCTGCCGATGGCAGCGTCAGAGGCCTTCGGTGCGTGGTTCCGCCGAGCCTCGTTTTCGGCTGATCGAGCTTTCCCGCAATTTTTGGGCACCAGATAGCAATGACGGCCGGTATGGACGCCGCCCAGAGGATGCTGTCATCGTCATGGATGCCGAGCTCCTGGTGGCGAAGTGGAAGGAAGTTTCGAAATCGTTGAAGCGCGCAAGCAAGAAACGGACAGGGAAAATGGCATCGCGGAAAATATCGCCCTGTGCTGCAGGATCCGGGCAGATCAACTCCCGTGATGGAGGCCCGGGAGCGCCAGACCAATATCTATCGGCGGGCGGCCTCCGAATTCCCCCGCATGGACATGAAATGGCGAGGAGTTGCCGTCATGACAATACTGTTTGAGCCGCTGGACTCGGACTATCACAAGCGCAGCGTGCTTTACCACGCCACGCGGTTGTCAATGCTCCACGATCGAATGCTGATGCGTTTCGACAAGGTTGACGAAGCGGCCGACAAGGTTGAAGCCGCAGCGGCCGTGCTGGTCGGCGTCACCCACGGCTCTGCCATCGACGCGTTCCAAGACGCGGTGTTCCAGAATTCGTCGGCAGATTTCCTTCAGATGGAAACGGGCCAGACCCTCGGGCTCTGAACTGCGAGGAACGGCGCCAGTGTTTCGGCAGCTAGGGCCGCCTGCGCGCGATTGGGCATCTCGGAGCATCAATGTGGCTTTCTGCACTATTTGGATCGGCGAGCGGTCCAGACGGTCTTTTGCGCATTCGAGGCAGCGGCCGCGAATGCGGCATCATAGCAAATACGGATTTCGATTCTCGTCGGCCTTTGGTGGCCCGAGAGGAAACCGAAAGGGAACTGACCGCGGCGCGACCGCCTGCGTCATCGAGACGCTCGACTGGGGTCCGGCGCAGCTTCGCGGGTCCGCGTCACCCGCCCCAAATACACTTCTGCGAGACGGTGGTGCAACCGCAACGCGGAGCGGCCGGCCTGGACCTCGGAGGTCGGAGTGACGACAAAGAATTCGCCTCCACTGCGTTTCCAACGGGCCCCGCAAGCGGCGAGTTCGCGCCGCCTTCAGACGCCGCGCAAGGCCCGGGGTGGAGAAGTGCCCTCGAACGTCGCGAATGGCGCACGCGAATCCTTTTCGAAACCGCAGCGAACCTTTGCCGAGACGAAGGATGCGGCTTCCAATTTTCCACATAAGCTCAATCCGACCTTGATCCCCGGATCAGCAGAAGCGTGCTTTTTCATTTAGCGCTCCTATCCAGCAGACGTTGCTTCGGTCGCTACGCGCCCTTGGCAGTTGAAAGACACGCAGAACCTGGGCCGACAATGGGGCTATTAAGAGGATCGGTCGGCCAACAACGCCAGCCGGACGATCTCGGACAGGCTCTTGGCCTGCATCCTCGACATGATGTTGGCGCGGTAGATTTCGACCGTTCGCGGGCCTTGAGCCGCCGGCTAGAATGCCGAGGCTCGTTCCAGGATCACCAGCCGACGCACGCGCGACCTCCAATCTGGACGAAGAATAGGCGCGCTTCCTATTTCACGACGCGGGGTGTCTCGGCAGCGCGCGCATCCCCCTGGATTCGATTCGGCGATCGTGGATGCCTTCGCCCACAGCGGCCGCAGCGCGTTTGATTATAGCCACGCGCAGATCGGGTGTCGTGGCAGGTAAAAGAATATCGTCATTCTTCTAACCGATTGCGTCATACGAATTCACCGCCACCGGCCGCTCCCAAGCTAGTCGGCTCAGCTTGCCTACGCACGAAGAAGCCGAAGCAAATCGTCATCAACATTTCCTACTCGAAGGAATAGGTGAAGCCCTCCTTGGAGGCGCCGACGGTGACCCTTGTAATCTTTTCGCCCTCGAGCGAGCGGTTCAACACGCCGCGGCTCAGTTCCGGCAGCAGCGTGTTGCTCAGGATGGCATCGATCATCCGCCCGCCGGATTCGATCTCGGTGCAGCGGGCTTTGACCAGATCCATGACACCGTCGCCGATCACCAATTCCGCATCGTTGGTTGCACGCAGCCGGCGAGCGATCTTGGCGAACTGATGACGGGTAATCGCTTCGATCATCGAATCCGAGAGCGGATAGTAAGGAATGGTCACCACCCGGCCGAGAAAGGCCGCCGGGAAGACCTTCAGCAACGGGCCGCGCAAGGCGGTGTCCAGATCATCGAGCCCGGCCCGCAGCGTGCCGTTCCTGGTGCGGTCCATGATGACTTCCGAGCCGACATTCGAGGTGAGCAGGATCAGCGTGTTCTTGAAGTCGATCCGCCGGCCCTCGCTGTCGTCCATCATCCCCTTGTCGAAAACCTGGAAGAAGATTTCGTGCACATCCGGATGCGCCTTCTCGACCTCGTCGAGCAGAATCACCGAATAGGGTTTTCTGCGCACCGCTTCGGTTAGGATGCCGCCCTTTCCGTAGCCAACATAACCGGG
>NZ_RZRV01000094.1:0-2685 GCF_004023085.1 Mesorhizobium sp. M7A.F.Ca.US.010.02.1.1
CTCACGGCGTATCCGTCGGTTCGACGATCGGCATCATTGGCGGCGGCCAGCTCGGCCGCATGCTGGCGATATCAGCCGCCCGCCTCGGCTACCGCACCGTGGTGCTGGAGCCGCAAGCGGACTGCCCCGCCGCGCAGGTCGCCAACCGTCAGATAACAGCCGCCTATGACGACAAGGCTGCCCTTGCCGAACTGGCAGCGTCGAGTTCCGTCGTCACCTACGAGTTCGAGAACGTTCCGGTCGCGGCCGCCAGCGCGCTGGCCGCCAAGGTTCCGGTCTATCCGCCGGCGCGCGCGCTGGAAGTGGCGCAGGACCGGGTGAGCGAAAAGACATTCCTCAACGGCATCGGCATCGCCACCGCGAATTTCCACGCCGTCGACAATGATGACCAACTGACGACGGCGCTGAAGGCGTTCGACGGCAGCGGCATCCTGAAGACGCGCCGCATGGGCTATGACGGCAAGGGCCAGCGCGTCTTCCGCAACATGGAAACCGGCGGGTTTGCCGGCACCTGCGAGGCGATGGGCAATGTGCCGCTGATTCTGGAGTCCTTCGTGCCGTTCGAGCGCGAGATATCGGTAATCGCGGCGCGCGGGCTGGACGGCGCGGTCGTCGCCTACGATCCGGCCGAGAATATCCACCGCAACGGCATTCTCCATACGTCGACCTTACCGGCCCGCGTAAGGCTCGAAACGGCGCAAGCCGCACGAACGGCGGCATCGAAGGTCCTGTCGGCGCTGGACTATGTCGGCGTCATCGGTGTCGAGTTCTTCGTACTGGCGGACGGCTCGCTGCTGGCCAACGAGATCGCGCCGCGCGTGCACAATTCCGGCCATTGGACGGAAGCCGCCTGTATCGTTTCGCAGTTCGAGCAGCATATCCGCGCCATCGCCGGCCTGCCGCTCGGCAGCCCGGACCGCCACTCCGACTGCGTGATGGAGAACCTGATCGGCGACGATGTGCTGCGCGTCCCTGAGCTTCTCGCCGAGCCCGATCTGATGCTGCATCTCTACGGCAAGGCCGAAGCGCGGCCCGGCCGCAAGATGGGCCATTTCACTCGGATCAGCCGTCGCGCCTCATAAGGTTGCCTACTGCACGTCGTCGCTCTCGTCCTCGCCTGGATTGGCGCAACTCACATCGGCTTCCTCGCAATTGGCCGCGGCAGCGAGCTGCTTGACGCGATCATTGGTCAATCTGGTCAGGCATTGCGAGACTTCCATCGCATGGATCGATCCGCCGTCGCTGGCGGCAGTGGAATGCGCGCACTCGGCATCGCGAAAAGCGATCCAGGCGCGTTGCGCCACCTGCAGCAATCTCTTGCCGCCGGCATCATCCGAGCTGGTGAGGTTTTGATAGGCCTTGTTGAGCCTAGCGTCGGCGGCCTGATAGTCTTCGCCGGCACAGATCTTCATCATCTGCTGGCTATCGTCGCTGCGGTCGCATTCCTGCGCGCGCGCAACCGAAGCTGCCGCCAGCAGGACAAGGCAGGCGGACAGGAACATTCGGCGCATGGTTCTCTCCAAATCACTTCACGGCGACCGCATCATCCCAGCCGGCCCGGGGCCGCGCAATGCGCCAGGCCGATATGGCGGATAATTGATGACAGGGATGATTCACAGCCGCAATGGAGCACGCTTGCGGTTGACAGGGACAAGGCTCCTCGTTTATGAGCCACCCACAGTTCAAAGGCGCGTCTTCTGGCGCGCCTTAAAATTTCGACCCGGACCGGGTCCACACCGACAGGCAAGACCATGAAGATCAAGAATTCGCTCAAGGCGCTGAAGGCGCGTCACCGCGACAACCAGCTGGTTCGCCGCAAGGGCCGCGTCTACATCATCAATAAGACCGCCCCGCGCTACAAGGCACGCCAGGGCTGAGCTTTCGGGCAGGAGGCTGTTGCCTCCGCCCATTTGATGCTTGTTGCCGCCTGCCGGCCTTTCACACCAAATTCAGTTTGACGTTCCGCCGCCCGGGACTAGAGTCCGGTGATGCGGATTCTTTTTGCATTTTTGACATCTCTGCTTGTTTCCGGCGCCATTTATGGCCCGGCATGGGCGGATGATGCTATCGCGCCGCCGGCCACTCAGGACGCCCCGCCCGCCGCAACGACGAAACAAGCCCGCCTCGACCAGCTGTTCAGCGATCTGAAACGCGAGCGCAACGAAAAGGCGGCCGAGCGCATCGCCGGCAACATCTGGAGCGAGTGGTCGCAATCCGGCAGCGCCTCGATCGACCTGATGATGCAATGGTCGCAAAAAGCCGTCGAAAGCCAGAAATTCGACGTCGCGCTCGATTTCCTCGACCAAGTGGTGACTTTGCAGCCGACCTATGCCGAAGGCTGGAACCGGCGTGCCACCGTGCATTTCATGATGAAGAACTACGGCAAGTCGATGTCCGACATCGACCATACGCTGCAGCTCGAGCCGCGCCATTTCGGTGCGCTGTCCGGCCTGGCGCAGATCATGGCGTTGACCGGCCACAAGCAATCGGCGCTCGAGGCCTGGCAAAAGGTGCTGGCCATCTATCCGATGATGCGCAGCGCCCAGGACCAGGTCGGCACGATTTCGGAGGAACTTGCCGGTGAAGGCATTTGATTGCTCTAGGGGAGTGGGGAGAATAAGGCAGTAGGGGCAGATTGTACCTGCGGAACACACACCCTACTCCCCTACTCCCCTACTCCCCTAC
>NZ_RZRV01000095.1:0-1923 GCF_004023085.1 Mesorhizobium sp. M7A.F.Ca.US.010.02.1.1
AGCCGTGCCAGGCGCATCGAACGATCTCGTTTTCGCGATGATAGATGAATTGCGCCTGTTCAACGGGCGCGGTTGTGCCGCATTGCGGCCCCTCGCAAAGCGGAGCGCCGCGGTGCGGACAGACATTGAGCAGCGCGTGGAATGAATCTCCGATGCGGAAAATCCCGACCGAAAGGCTGCGGATCTTGGCGATGAACGGAGACCCTGTTTCGATCTCGTCGACGCGGCAGATATAGGTCTTCTCGGGCATCATATGCTTCCTCAGGCGGCATTCGCGGCTTGCGCGCGGGGGATGCGTTTGTAGACTTCCAGCGCGTTCAGTCCCATGATCTTGCTCTTCCAGGCAGGAGGGATTTGCAGCGTGTTGGCATCGTCGTAATCCCAGTGCGGATAGTCCGATGCAAACATCAGCGTGTTTTCGCCGTCCATCGCCTCGAGCGTGGACCAGAGATGTTGAATGTTTGCAGGCTGCTCCAGAGGCTGCGTGGAAAAGCGGATGTTGCGCCGGCAATATTCAGACGGCAGCATCTTCAGCCATGGCGTCTCCTTGCGCAGCGCTTTGTAGTCGGCGTCCAGGCGCCAAAGGACCGACGGAACCCAGGCGACGCCGCACTCGATGATCACGAAGTAGAGGTCCGGCCATTTCTCGAAGACGCCATGGGCGATCATGCTTGCCACGTGCGACATCGCCGACATGTGCAGAATGGCATGCGTTTCCCAGAAGAATGTCGTCGGGGCAGGAGCAATGGCAGTTGAATTCACGCCGCCATGCCCGCCCAGATGAATGGCGAATGGCAACCCCACTTCCGCGCAGGCTTCGTAGATCGGATGGTAAAACGGGTCGCCATACGGCTTGACGGAACCCTGGGAAGCGAGAACCTGGACCATGCGCGGATGACTGCCAAGACGGCGTATCTCGGCGGCAGCGAGCTTCGGATCCTGTGGCGCGATGATGATCGAGCCCATGAAACGATCGTCTTTCGGCAACCACTGGTCGATCTGATAATCGTTGTAAGCGCTGACCAGAGCGCTGGCATAATAAGGGTTAGCCAGGGTCGACGCCTCGATAGGCTCATCGCCGGTCAGGATCGCCACGTCGACTTTGTATTTGTCGAGGTGCTTCTCTTTCATGATGAGATAATTGTCGGCTTCTGTTTTCGGACGGATGTCCTTGCGGGAAAAATCCTGCGGGTGGAACCAGGGCCGATGACCATGCGGAAAGGCGCCAACGGGACCTGTTTTCTCGCCCTCGATGAACATGTCTTTCCACAGGCCGGAGAGATAGGGCTCCAACACGGTGGCGCTTGACCAGTAATTATGACAGTCGCAGTCGACTATGAACACTTCTTCCGCTCCGTATCCGTATCCGTATCCGTATCTCGTCCCGGCAGCGCTACCGGCCGCTGATCTGCTGCAGCTTCCGCCTTGAGTATTGTTTGATCAAGCTTATGATACGTGGAATATGATCGAGTTTTTCGATTGGAGATTTCATGCAACTTGATCACATCGAGACCTTTCTCGACATCATCGAATCGAGAAACTTCAATCGCACCGCGGATCGGCTAGGATTGACCCAGTCGACGATCAGCACCCGCATCAAGAACCTCGAGAGCGCAATCGGGTCCGAACTGTTCCAGCGCGGACGCGCCGGGGCGGAGCCGACCGCCGCAGGGCGCCGGTTCGAAGCTTATGCAAGATCCTTGCTGTCCACATGGTCGCAGGCTCGCCACGATGTCCGGGCGTTCAATCGTTTCGAAGGCACCTTGCGCGTCGCCGCGCAGGTCGGGATGACCCGCTCGGTTTTGCCGGGTTGGGTGGAGACGCTGTGTCAGGCTCTTCCCAAATCGTCGATCCATGTCGAGTCGGATTATTCAAACCAGATGGTCAGCGACCTAAGCATGGGAAATCTCGACATCGCAGTGC
>NZ_RZRV01000096.1:0-1822 GCF_004023085.1 Mesorhizobium sp. M7A.F.Ca.US.010.02.1.1
CCCCTAACCCCTCCCCACAAGGGGGAGGGAGACTCCCGCCGGCGCTGACAATGGCAAACTGCCGAGGCTTTCAGACGTCAAGGTTCGAGTAGGAGTGCGCGGCAGCGTTCCCTCCCCCTTGTGGGGAGGGTTAGGGTGGGGGTCGTGCCGGGCAAAGGCCGGCAATAGTGGCTCAAGCGGCTCCCTGCCGGTTGTCGATCATGGCGCGGCGTGCCGAGCGGCGCCACTCGACGGCGCCGGCAAGGCCGTGCAGCACCGTCTCGGTGGTCGCCCAGTCGATGCAGCCATCGGTGATGCTCTGGCCATAGAGCAGCGGCTTGCCCGGCACCACGTCCTGCCGGCCGGCGACGAGATTGCTCTCGATCATCAGGCCGATGATGCGCTCGTCGCCTGCCGCGACCTGGCCGGCGACATCTGCCGCGACCTTGGGCTGGTTCTCGGGCTTCTTGGCCGAGTTGGCGTGGCTGACATCGATCATCAGCCTGGGCGCAACGCCGATGCGGGCGAGTTCCACAGCGGCGGCTTCGACGCTCGCCGCGTCATAGTTGGGCTGAACGCCGCCGCGCAGGATGACGTGGCAGTCCTCATTGCCCATGGTCGTGGCGATGCCGCTGCGTCCGCCCTTGGTCACCGCCATGAAATGATGCGGCTGGGCGGCCGATTTCACCGCCTCGGCGGCGATGCGCAGATTGCCGTCGGTGCCGTTCTTGAAGCCGACCGGGCAGGAGAGGCCCGAGGCGAGTTCGCGGTGGATCTGGCTCTCGGTCGTGCGCGCGCCGATCGCGCCCCAGGCAACCAGGTCGGCAATGTATTGCGGGGTGGTCATGTCGAGGAACTCGGTCGCAGCCGGCAGGCCGAGATTGTTGACGGCCGACAGCACATTGCGTGCCATCCGCAGCCCCTTGTCGATGTTGAAGCTGCCGTCGAGGTCAGGATCGTTGATCAGGCCTTTCCAGCCGACCGTCGTGCGCGGTTTCTCGAAATAGACCCGCATCACGATCTCCAGCCGGTCCGACAGGCTCTCGCGCAGCGCCGCCAGACGGCTGGCATAGTCGACGGCCGCGACTGGATCGTGGATCGAACACGGGCCGACAATGACGAGCAGCCGGTCGTCGGTGCCGTTCAGGATGGCATGGGTTGCGTTGCGCGATGCGCTGACGGTGCGCGTCGCCGTCAAAGTGCGCGGGATCTCCCGCATCACCTCGTCCGGCGTACTCAGTTCTCGGATTTCCTTGACCCGGAGGTCGTCTGTGGTGGTCAACACGGCTTTCTGCTCCTGTCGAGAGCATGATGCCGAAAAGTGTGAAGCGGTTTTCGGACGACATCATGCTCCTCTTTGATTTAGAGGGAACCTGCCGGCTGAAAACAAAAAAGCCGCCAGGTATGGCGGCTGTTCGGATCTTGTTGCTGCAATCTTCAGATCGAGCGCAATCCTCCCGCCGCCAGCGAGCTCCTAAAGTACCAATATGTGGCGGTCAGGTTGATCATGAGGCTCATATAGTCGATGCGGCGGCGCTTGTCACGTGCCGTAGATGAGTTGGCGAAATCGCTGGCGAGAGCGCCCCTCTCCCCGTCACTATACGGGGAGAGGATGCCGGCAGGCAGGTGAGGGGCGGCGCTTGCGTCGGAAGGATAGGGACAGGGCCAAAAAGCCCCGACTTCAATCGACCCTCTAACTATCAAAGTCGGCGCTGCCCCCTTGTATCTGCACGAGATGATTATGTGCGATGGAAGCGATTGAGCCTCGGGCCGGATGGCCATCCGGCCCGAGGCTTGGCGAAGTCGCCCGCTGCCCCTCCGGCTACAACCGTCAATGAGCTTG
>NZ_RZRV01000097.1:0-1677 GCF_004023085.1 Mesorhizobium sp. M7A.F.Ca.US.010.02.1.1
CCATCGGCCGGAGCGGCGGCTCCGTCGGCGGGCGCGGCAGGTGCTGCCTGCGCCTTTGCCTTGGCGGCGGCGGCCAGCGTTTCGCCAACCTGCTGGGCGAGATCGCGGCCGAGGCCGTTCTGCCAGATGTCGGCTGCCTTGACCAGTTCGCGGGTCACCGTCGGGCCGCTATCGAGCAGCTTCTTGCCCGAATCGGAATTGTAGAAGGCGGCGATGTCGGCCAGTTCCTTTTCGGAGAACACTTTCGCGTAGGCGAGTGCTGCTTCCTTCTCGAGGTCGGCGCGGCGCGAGGCCAGCGCCAGCGCCTTCTCGCTGATCGTCTTGCCGATCAGTTCCTGCATGTCCGGGTTCTTCTGGATCAGCTGCGATTCGAGCGCCGCGGCTGCCTGCGGCAGAATGTTGTCGAACGGGTCGGTCGCGTGGATCGCAGACACCGCCGCGCGGGCGGCCTTCAGGTGCGAATCCGTGACATCCTGCGAAAACGCCGGCGAAGAGAAGGCGAAAACGGCCGAGGCCGCCAAAAGGACGGAAAGGCTGCGAACCCGGTTATGCAACGTCATGATCGGTAAAACTCCCTGGTTTTCGGGCGGCATGGACGGTTTGGATACCGTCGCCGCCGGCGATGATGGCCGCTGAAGCCAGCCCGATGAAAAGACCATGCTCGACCACGCCCGGAATGGCGTGGAGAGCATTCGAAAGCGCTCTTGTATCCGGAATGCGGCCAAAAGATGCATCGAGGATAAAATGGCCGCCGTCTGTAACAAAAGCCTGCCCTCCCGTCATCCTCAATGTGACCGGCCCGGAAAGACCGAGCTTTTCAGCCGCTGCGGCAACCGCGATTTCAGTGGCGCGCAGGCCGAACGGATTGACCTCGATCGGCAGCGGAAAACGGCCGAGCGTCTCGACCATCTTGGAGCGGTCGGCGATGACGATCATGCGCTGGGACGCCGCGGCGACGATCTTCTCGCGCAGCAGCGCGCCGCCGCCGCCCTTGACCAAGGTCAGTTCCGGGTCGACTTCGTCGGCGCCGTCGACGGTGAGATCGAGCTCTGGCGTTTCCTCCAGCGTCGACAGCGGCACGCCAAGCTCGCGGCACAGCGAAGCGGTGCGCTCCGAGGTCGGCACGCCGATGACGGTCATGCCGGTGGCAACCTTTTCGGCAAGCAGCCGCACGAACTCTTCGGCCGTGGTGCCGGTGCCGATGCCGAGCCGCATGCCGTCGCCCACATGGGCAAGTGCGGCGCGCGCGGCTTCGACCTTCAACTGCCTTGCATCCATGTCGATTGTTGCCCCGGAAACTTGCTGCCGGGCTCGTAGCATTTTTGCCGGTCCGGTCAAAGCCCTGGACGGCGCTTCTCCAGGTGATGTGTATAGGAATTATTTCCTTGACCGGTGACAGCAGCTATGCTACATTTTTGTCCATGGTGCTGATTTGCGCCAACACCCGTCGTCGTGAACTGACCCCCGAAAGTTGGACATCCACCTTCGGGGGTTTTCATGTCCAAACACAGCGAGAGTTTGAAGCGCACTGTTGTTGATCGTTATTTGAGTGGTGAAGAGAGCTATGCGAGCGCCGGTGCAGCCGACGGCGTAGATGCTGCAACGGTGCGCAAATGGGTTGCGAGCTATCAAGCGCACGGGGTTGCCGGCCTCGCTCGCAAGCTCAGCCACTATGAC
>NZ_RZRV01000098.1:0-1638 GCF_004023085.1 Mesorhizobium sp. M7A.F.Ca.US.010.02.1.1
AAGTCGGCCAGGCTTATGGCACGAAATTCGAGTTCGAGTGCTACGATGTCAGTCACCTCTACACGCTTGCGCACTTTCTAGACCGCAAGCTGCTGAAGCCGCCGCTTTTCGTCCAGACGATCTTCGGACTTCTGGGCGGAATCGGCGCCGACGCCGAAGACATGATGCACATGCGCAGGACGGCGGACAGGCTGTTCGGAGACGACTATCTCTGGTCGATCCTTGCCGCCGGCAAGCACCAGATGAACCTCTGCACGATGGGTGCGATCATGGGTGGCAATGTGCGTGTCGGGCTGGAAGACAGTCTCTATATCGGCAAGGGCGCGCTTGCCAAGAGCAATGCGGAGCAGGTCGCCAAGATCAAGCGCATCCTTGGCGAACTGTCGCTTGAAATCGCAACCCCCGACGAAGCCCGCCAGTTGCTGGATCTCAAGGGCGGAAACGAGGTCGGGTTTTGACGCGCCCGATTGAAACCTATGTCGGCGTCGTCCATCCTTGGATGTGTGACGCGATGGGCCATCTCAACGTCCGTCACTACGTCGCTATGTTCGACGACGCCGGTTTCCAGCTGCTCGGCAGGATCGCCGATCCCCGTTTGACGCCGACGCTCGGCTGGGCGGATGTGAGGATGGAGATCGACTACGTGCACGAAACCGAGGTGGGAACTCTGGTCACCGTTCGCACCGTTATAGAAAAGCTTGGGAAGTCGTCGCTGACCTATCTGCATGAAATGCGCGGCACGCTGGATGATGTGCTGCATGCACGCATGCGTACCGTAACGGTGCGCTTCGATCTTCAAGCGCGGAGCAAGATCGAGATCGAAGGCGAAGCCCGACAGGCGTGCGCGAAACTCCCGAGCGGTGAAGTCGATACGCGTGGGTGACGGCGAGAATGTCTGGTGAGGGCATCGTTAGCGGCATTGGCGTGACTTGAGCGAGATGCTCTAGGTCGCGGAAGGATTCTACTCGCCATAGGAACGGCAAAATATAGCCGCTATTGCACAGACACCGCATTGGGCGGCCGCCACAATCGGGTCGCGTCCCCACAGGTGGTGTAGCTCGGCGGTAGCGAAGCCGCTCGCGAGCGCGCTCTCGATAGCGCTGTAGCGAGCGAGTGGCTTTGCGGTGGTCATCGACGGTTCGCCGGTAAGGTCGGGTTGCTGACACCAACCTGATTCGAAGGAACCATCGATGACCGACGACATGATGAACCTGCGCGCGCTCGTGGAGAAGACTCCGGATTCCGATCTCTTGCGCGAGATGATCGGCTTTGCCGCCGAGCGGCTGATGGAGCTGGAGGTTGGGGCCGCCACCGGCGCCGCCTATGGCGAGAAGAACCCATTGCGCACGGCCCAGCGCAACGGCTATCGCGAGCGCGACTGGAGACGCGGGCCGGCACCGTCGAGCTGCGCATCCCCAAGCTCAGGAAGGGCTCCTACTTCCCCGGTTTTCTCGAACCGCGCCGCATGGCCGAGAAGGCGCTGACCGCTGTCATCCAGGAGGCCTACTGTTGATTTTCACTGAGAACTGACCCGGCATTTCCACCGAGATTTGACCCGCCTTTTATGTATGTTTCGGTTCGGGGTTGAGGGTCAAGGTCCTGGCTTTCTCCTTCGCTTTTTTAGGCTCGTGGGCAGAG
>NZ_RZRV01000099.1:0-1588 GCF_004023085.1 Mesorhizobium sp. M7A.F.Ca.US.010.02.1.1
CAAGAAATCCCTACGCCGCTCTCAGTCCTTCCCATGCGGTAAACACCGACACGGCAAAGAGCAGCAGTCCGGCCGCCCGGCCGGCAAAAATGGTGGCCCGCGGATTGGCGATCAGAAGGTTGCGGCTGCGGCCGGCCGTGATCGCCAGCCCGCCATAGATCGCAGCCTGCGTCACCACGGTCAGCAGCCCCATGATCGTCGCCTGCATCCAGATCGGACCGTAGTCCGGTTTCAGGAACTGCGGGTAGACGGCAAGCACGAACAGGTATGCCTTCGGGTTGATCAGGCAGGTCACAAAACCCTGGCGAAAGGCCTTCCATGCGGACCGGCTGCCGGCAGGCCCCTCCTGACCGACAGTGATGGAACTGCGCATCAGCGTGATACCGATAAAGGCCATGTAGGCGGCGCCGGCAAGCAGAAGCGGCTTGAACAGGATCGGCACGAAATGCATCAGCAGGCCGACGCCGATGGCGCCGTTCAGCGTGTGCACCATGCCGCCGACCATGATGCCGCCGGTCGCGGCGAGACCCCTGTCGCGCCCGCCGGTCAGTGCATTGGCAAGCACGAAGAGCATGTCCATGCCCGGAACGGCGATGATGCCGAACAGCAGGATAAAGAAAAGCCAGAGATTTTCCGCATAGCCCATGTCAGTTGCCTGCCGCCTCGCTCCGCCAAACCGCAGCGGAACCTGTTGATTTTCAAGTCGATAGGCGCTCCTATAGGTCAGCCCAACTGACAATGCTGTGTCAGTTGGGCTCGCAACCCGGGGAAAAAAGTGCGCAAGGCGTCACGCCTGTTCGAGATCATCCAGATCGTGCGGCTGGCGCGGCAGCCGGTGACGGCGGCGACGATTGCCGAGCGGCTGGAAGTGACGGTACGCTCGATCTATCGCGACATCGCAGCGCTGCAGGCGATGCGCGTGCCGATCGAGGGCGGGCGCGGCATCGGCTATATCCTGCGCCCCGGCTTCGACCTGCCGCCGCTGATGTTCTCGATCGAGGAGATGGAGGCGATCGTCCTGTCGCTGGCGCTGCTGGAGCGCACGGGCGACAGCGAGCTCAAGCAGGCGGCCAAGCGCGTCAGCGCCAAGATCGCCGGCGCGGTGCCACCACCCTTGCGCCAGGCATTCGACGCCAATGCGCTGCATGCGTGGGGGTTCGCCGCGCCCTCGACCGGCGCGATCGACCTAGCGCTGGTGCGACGCGCCATCCGCGACGAGGAGAAGCTCGACCTCTCCTATCGCGACGAAATGGGCCGCGCCTCCGAGCGCCTCATCCGCCCGATCGCGCTCATTTACTACGCCGAAACCGCCAACATCGTCGCCTGGTGCGAGCTGCGCCAGGCGATCCGCAATTTCCGCAGCGACCGGATCGAGGATTGCCAGGCGACGGGGCTGCGCTTCAAGGGCGAAGGCGACCGCTTGCGGCAGGTCTGGGTGAGCGGGTGGGAGATCAATGCGGCGGTTGGCGGCTGACGCGATTTCCCCTTCTCCCCTTGTGTGGGCCTGTTGCAAAATTGTGTGGATGTGGTTCCCTGTTTTTGAAACGGGGATCTTGCGATGACGACGAAGCCGAGCGGTCAGTTCAGT
>NZ_RZRV01000009.1:0-239690 GCF_004023085.1 Mesorhizobium sp. M7A.F.Ca.US.010.02.1.1
AAGTCGGCCAGGCTTATGGCACGAAATTCGAGTTCGAGTGCTACGATGTCAGTCACCTCTACACGCTTGCGCACTTTCTAGACCGCAAGCTGCTGAAGCCGCCGCTTTTCGTCCAGACGATCTTCGGGCTGCTGGGCGGAATCGGCGCCGACCCAGAAGACATGATGCACATGCGCAGGACGGCTGATCGGCTGTTCGGAGACGACTATCTCTGGTCGATCCTTGCCGCGGGCAAGCACCAGATAAATCTCTGCACGATGGGCGCGATCATGGGCGGCAATGTACGGGTCGGTTTGGAAGACAGCCTCTATGTCGGCAAGGGCACGCTCGCTAAGAGCAATGCCGAACAGGTTGCCAAGATAAAGCGCATTCTCAACGAGTTGTCGCTCGAAATCGCGACGCCCGACGAAGCCCGTCAACTGCTGGATCTCAAGGGCGCAAACGAGGTCGGGTTTTGACGCCCGGCATCGAAACCTATGTCGGCGTCGTGCATCCTTGGATGTGCGACGCGATGGGCCATCTCAACGTTCGTCATTATGTGGCCATGTTTGATGACGCCAGTTTCCAGTTGCTGGGCAGGATTGCCGATCCTCGTTTGACGCCGACCCTCGGCTGGGCGGATGTGAGGATGGAGATCGACTACGTGCATGAAACCGCGGTGGGAACTCTGGTCACCGTTCGCAGCGTTATAGAAAAGCTTGGGAAATCGTCGCTGGCTTATCTACATGAAATGCGCGGTACGCTGGACGGAGTCCTGCATGCGCGCATGCGCACCGTAACGGTGCGCTTCGATCTTCAAGCGCGGAGCAAGATCGAGATCGAAGGCGAAGCCCGGCAGGCGAGCGCGAAACTCCCGAGGGGTGAAGCCGATACGCGTGGGTGACGGCGAGAATGTCTGGTGACGCCATCGTTAGCCACATTGGCGTCACTGAGCGAGATGATGTAGGTCGCTGAAGGCTTCTACTCGCCCTAGGAAGGTCAGATATAGCCGCTATCGCACAGGACACCGCATTGGGCAGCCCGCCACAATCGGCCATTGCGTACGATAGTGGGGTTTGAAGTGGTAGCGGGAGAGGGACTTGAACCCCCGACCCCAGGATTATGATGCTTGGGGCAAATACTGATTTCGTTGCGGAATTTGGCTCTTTGTCGCGTCTATGTCGCACTCAACCCAAAAGCGACCGCTCTGCTGCAGCCATTTCATCGGCATCATCGCCGCGCGGGAATAGGTGCCCATAGACGTCCATCGTCATCATGATCGAGCTATGCCCGAGCCGTTCCTGAATGACCTTTGGGGGAAGACCGAGCCCGCCATCCTGCGGGCGATTGATCGACCATGAGGCATAGAAATGGCGAAGGGCGTGCATGCCGCCATACTTGCCCACCATGACGACCTCGCCAGCGTCGTCTCGCTCATCGCTCGGCACAGTCACGCCGGCTAGCACCTGGGTCGGCAGGAAACCGCGCTTGGTCATGTTCGAGCGGCTTTCGATGTTGCCGCTTCCCGTCGGGAAAACGTAGTGCAGTTCTCTCACCGGATTGCCGTCAATGTCGTTGCCAGTCAGGCGGCGAGGGCAGGCGAGCTTCCATTCTCTCAGGGCGTTGATGACCATCGGCGGAACCGGAATCGTCCTTTCTCCCGCTTCCGATTTTGGCCGGCCGATCTCGCCATAGTCGTCGGCGCGCTGATGCACGCTGATCTGCGCACGCTCGAAATCGACATCCTGCCAGCGAAGGCCGCGCAGCTCTGATGATCGCATGCCTGTGAAAATTGCGGTGATCAGGAGAGGGCGCCAGCGGCCCGTCGCCGCGCCGACGATAGCCTTGATCTCCTCACGGGTTGGAATGTCGACACCAATCTTGAGTTTGCTTTTCTGGCGCTTGTCGGCTTGGCGTTCCTTGCCTCTCCGGCGGGCGCCGCGGAGATCCTTGACCGGATTCCGGGTAGCAAGGCCGCGTTCCTGTGCGTCTGAAAAGATGGAGGCCAATGAACCCATGACCTTTCGAACCATGGCCGGCGAGCGGCTGTTCTCTCGCAGTTTGTCGGCGAACTCGCGGGCGCCCGGCACTGTGAAATGCGATAGCAGCGTATGGCCGATGAACGGCTCGATGTGCAGTTGCAGGTGGCGCTTGCGCTGGTCGATCGAGGAACGCTCGAGCCCGTCCTGTTCACCGGTCGCGATCCAGAAGGCACCCGCAGCCTTCACAGTGACGCTCGCACTGTCAGCAACGTGCGAGCCTTCCCTGACCTCAACCTTGGCTGTTGCGGCGAAGCTGTCGGCGTCCTTTTTCTTGGCGAAGGTTTTCAACCTGCGAACGCCTTTGCCGTCGGCATAGTCGACAACCCAGGCGGTCTTTTCCTCGCCCTTGCCATTGGTCCATGTGCGCTTTCGGATGGACATTTTTCAACCTTTCTCGGCGTTTCTGGCGCGCATCGCGGCAACGCGGCACCGGTCGGAACAATAGACGGCATGTGAGCGCCGGCCGGTAAGAGGGCCGGTGAGATAGAGCTTTCGGCAATGGCTGCAGGCAGTCACCACGGCACCGACCTGATGGATGGTGGCGATCTCCATCAGCATAAAATCGTAGAGGGACTCGGCCGTGAGGACGATCTGTGGCGTCTGCGCGCCATCCGGGAAGTAGACCTGGGGTCGCAGCGACACGCTTGCCAAAAGATCATTGACCAAGCCAATCCGGTTCGGCCGTGGCGGCGCAATTCTCAGGTAGAGGTCGAAACGCTCGCGAGCTTCGTTCATCGTGAGCCACGAATTATTCCCCCCCTCGACCAGCGGGTCCGTCAACGGCCCGAAACGCTTTTGGAAAGCGTCAAGCGCCACGTCGTCCCGCGCGTTCATCAGGTGCATGACAATGGGCGAATCTGGCGATGCCGCCGAGCCGGCCAGATCGTTTAATTCGTAGGTGACGAGATCAAGGCGATTCTCCTTGAGCGCCTGAAGCAGGTCGACCACGTCGCCGAATTGAGCCTGCTCCCCTTCTGGAAAGCGCCGCCAATTCAACCTGATAGGGACCATGTTACGCTTTCTTAGCCGAAAACTGTATGTGGAGTTTTACCAGCGCTTTCAGAATGGCGCAATGCCTACCCGTTTGTTACATTTATTTTCATTAAAACGTAACCGATAGGAGATGGCAGTTGAACGCGACAAACGACATTGAGCTTGTGTGGGGAGCCGAAGCTATCGCCCTCGTTATCGGGGCGAAACCACGCCAGACATTCCACCTTCTGGAGACAGGTCAGATCCCCGCAAAGAAGGTCGGCGGCCGCTGGGTGGCCGACCGGGGTAAGCTCGCGCGTTTCTTCATGGATGAAGGGGAGACGGCATAAAATGGGCCAGACCGACCTCGACCCGAACTTCGTCATCCAAGAGGCAGCGCGCTTCATCGTCGAGACGCCCAAGGCGCAGCGCCCTGGCGCGGCCATCGTAGAGATCAGGAGCCGGTACCCGCTCGATGCGCAGGACGCCTGCGCTGCGATCCGCCTCGCCAACCTCATTAGGGCAGGAGGTGTGGATGCAGCCGCCTGACATGGAAAACCCGGCGCCGCGGGCAGGCGGCAACCGGGCAGATTTCGAAAGCAGCAGTGTTCAAGAAAATAGTGAAAATCCCGGCGATCGTCAAGGAGCGATGAACAGTAACCGTCTGCCGGTCCTCGCTGCTGAGATCAAAAACGCCAGTGTCGTTTTTGCCCAGGCTCAGCGGATGTCGGCGGATTGCATCATCGTCATGGGCAAATCACTGGTCGAGGCGAAGGAACTCTGTGCGCATGGAGAGTGGACGGGCTTCCTGAAAGCGGCCGGCATTTCGCCTCGGTCCGCACAGCGCTACATGCGAATCGTCAAGTCTGGAATCGGCTCCGACTATCTTTCGATCGTCGGTCTAACGGATGCGCTCGATGAGATCGACGCCGCGGTTGCGGCTATGCCGGATCCAGGATGGGCGACGTTCATCTCCTATGAAAACGAAGACGGTCCCCCAGATGTCATGATGTGGTGGTCGACTGGGTCGCTCACCGGCGGCTTCCTCCAGACATGGAAAAACTATGAGGAGCCGGACAGTCATACGTGCCTAATCGTCGAGAGCATGCCGGTCTTCTACATCGCGTTCATAGCGGAGGTGATGGCGTCGGGTATCGAAGGCAACAACCCACGCCGGCAGATCGTCCGCCAGTCGATCCCGTTTTCGGAGCGCGATGAGAAGATCGCCTTTGCCCGCTCAGAAATCGCGCGCTACCGGGAAACTCGCCCATGAGCCGGCGCGAGTTCTCCAAGGTGTCGTCGGCTCTGTGGCGATCAAAGCGCTTCCTGGGCCTCACCAGTGATCGCGCGCGCCTATTGCTGGTGTATTTCATCACATGCTCGCACCAGAACAGCGCAGGCGCCTATAGCCTGCCGGTTGGCTATGCGCTGGCCGATCTTGGATGGACGGCGGAGGAATACCGGCAACACCTAGACGAGCTTATTGAGGCCTGCCTGGTCGCCTATGACGAAGAGACCAGTGAGATATTCGTGACAGGCTGGTTCAAGGTCTGTCCACCGATGAACGAGAAGCACGCGTCAGGCACGATGACGCGCGTGAATGAGATCGAGAGTGAGCAGGTCCGCGCCGTCGTGATCGGCGAGTTTAAGGCGGCTCAAAAGGTCCGGTTGTTGCTCCAGGGAGAGGCTCGACGCCAGCGCGCGGAGATCGAGCAATGACCAGCCAGAGATACGCTATCGATACGGTATCCAAAGGGTATCGATATATAAGACACAGACACAGAGCAGACACAGAACGGAGACGCAGACCAGAGAGCGAGACGCAGACACAGATTCAGACCGTCTCTTTCCAATGCCATAGCGCTTCCTCTGCGCGCGCGAGGGGCTGACCGATGTTCGCCGCGATCCTCGCCGAGGCGACAGCCGAGATCGTGCTGGCTGATCTGGCGCCGGCCGACCAGGCTGCGCTCGTCGGCGTTCCGGCGACATCACTGCTCGCCTTCGCCGGCCGATGTTCCCCGACGCTACGGCAACGCGCTGCGCTGCTTGTGCGTGATCGCTGCCTCGTTGCTCTTGCTGAAGATGGATTCTCGGCTGCCGAGATCGCCCGCGACATGGAACGCTACGCCGGCAACGGGTGGAAGCGGGATCTGACTTTGGACGCGTGTCCGGACCGCTATTCCGGCCGACCGCAAGGCTGGCTGTGGCTCGCGTTCAAGGCGTATCCGGAGCCTCTTTCTCGCCGGCGTATCGCCGAAGTCATTGAAAACATTGAATCCATGTGGCGGCCGTAGGCCTATTCGTACCGCCAACCATGTCGGCGATACTGATTCGAACGAAGGAGTTTCACCCAATGTCCGACCGACCCGACACGCTCGCCGCCGCCATGTTCGGCAACTCGCCTTTCCCCGAAAGTTCGGAACCCGCGAAAGGCTCGTCTGCATGGGCCGACTTCCGCGCCAAGCAGTCCGGCGCAACCTGGGATGACGCAATCGCCAAGGTCAACGCCGAGATGGGCTATCAGGCGCCAGCGCCGACCGCGCGCAGCAGCGCCAGTGCCGATGCCGGATGGTCGGCGCCCGCGGCATCTCCCACGCCGGCCGCGCCACATGGCGGGATCAATGCGGGATCATCGGAGGGCTATCCGGTCAGCAATCTGATGAGCCGTTTTTCCAACCCGGCGATGATCGCGGAAAAGCTGCCTGGCCTTGGCGCTGAGCGCTATCGCACCCTCACCGAGAAAAAGGACGAGTGGTTCCTACTCGGCCGCGCGGTGCAGGACACCATCAACGAGAAGGTGCTCGAGCGCCAAAAGGTCAACATCCGGCTGCGCCAGATCGAGCGCGACACGAATTCCCAAAAGCTCGACGAGAACAGGGAATACCAGAATTTTCAGTCGAAGCTTGCTGACCTCACCGCGGAAATCGAGCGACTTGAGCAGCGCCGCGACCCGTGGATATCGAAAGCCAATGTCGTCGGTCGACTGATCAATACGCTCGACCGCTACCTCGGCGAGACGTCGATCGCAGCGCTGAAGGAATGGTCATCGCCGATCAAGGCAGGCAAGGCCGATACCATCCCTGCCGTGCTTGATCGCCTCACAGGGTTGCGCGCCGACTTGGCCGACGTCGAGACCCGGCCCTGGCCGGCTGCTGATGCCAAGCGCCGAGCACTCGAGGAGATCGAATACCTCGCACTGAAGGGCACGGTCTCGGTTAGCAAGTCCATCGATTATCGGAACCAATTGGGATGGCCTCTCGCCTCTGCCGACGTGGTGCTGCGCGGCTACGGTAAGCGTGACGCGCAAGGGCGGCCGGACCTTTACAACGAACACACGGTATCGCCTGACGTCGCGCTGACTGTCTGGCTGTTCAAGGACCAGGTGACCGCACGCATCCTTGGCGAGATCGACGAGTTCGCCAACGAGGAGCGCGCACTATCCGAAGAGCAGCGGGCCAGCATGACCGCACGCATCAATGGCAGCCTGCTTGCCGAACAGCGTCTCCTCTCGCAGTTGGTGTGGGCTGATGATCTTCATGACCAATGGCCGGATGACATCGACCCGCGCGCCGTCCTCTCTCTCGACGGGCCGGGTCTGCGTGCGGATTACTAGTATGCTTCGCGCTCTCGAGCTGGGTGACGCGATGCTGATTGGACGGCGGATACTCGCGAGGTTGAGCCGTCCATCACTGTCGATCGGATCTTCTCCGTTCGATTGGCAGTCAAGGGCGGCCGGTGACTCTGGACGGTGGCCGGCCGCCACCACCCACCCCCCCATTAAGGTTCCGGTTGAATTTTCGTACCACGGATACGGGACCGCGAGGGGCATTTTTTCTGCGTTTTTGGGATTTTCGAAATCGCACTTTCACTTTCACACGGGTGTTCACAAATGCTGAACGCCGACGAGCTCGTTTCCACCGGGTTCCTGGCCGATTTGCTGGGCATTTCGAAACAGGCAATCGCGCGTCTGGCGCGGACAGGCGTGCTGTCCAAGGCCTCCCGAGGACTGTTCCCGCTCGGCGAATCCGTCCGCTCATATCTCGACTTCAAGGTGGCCGGCGAGGCGGCCCGCCGCGGCACCGGCTCATCCGACCGCGTTCGCGATGCCAGGGCGACCGAGATCGAACTCAGGATCGCCCGAGAAGAGCGAAAGCTCATCACCATGGACGAGTGCAACGGCTGTCTCGACCAGGTGGTCGGCGGCTTCATCACCATGCTTTCCGTGCTGCCCGCGCAAATCACGAAGGACATTCGCGAACGCCAGCGCATCGAAACGATCATCGATGCCGGCCGGCAGCGGCTTTCCGACAAGTTCGACGAAATGTCCAACAACCTTCGCGCCGGCCTTCCCGACGACGAGCCAGACGACGAGGAGGATTCCTGATGCCTTTCATTCTCGATCAATGGGGCCAGCCCGTCTTGATCAGCCAGCAGCGAGCGTTCATCGGCGACGACGACGTGGCCCCGGTGCAGATCGATCACGATCTCATTGCAGCCATGGAGCGCCGGCATCTGGCGGCTTATGAGCAAAGCGGCATTGATGCCGACCGAATCCGTAGTGAGCCGCCTTCCTTCGACTGGAACGCGCACAAGGCTCAGAACGCGGCCAGACAAAAGGCCGAACGGGAAGCCGAGCGCGCCGAACTCGAACAGGCCAAAGCGGCGGGCTATGCCGAGGGCAAGGCCAGCGGTCTGGCAGAGGGCAGGAAGATCGGCCGCAAGGCTTTCTACCAGCGCATGACTGACATCGTGCGCGGTGCCCATGGCAACGGAGCGCTGGCACAGGCCGCGCTCGAGCTTGCCCTCGATGCTCCCGACATCTCGGCCGCCGTCGCGATCAGCATCGCAAGTCGTGGCGTTCGCGGATCGGCTTCGCTGGCAAATCGCGACACGCTGCCGGACAGCCTGGCAATCGCCAAATCTCAACTTGCGGGGGCATAACCCATGGCCGCGACGATCAAGCAACGCATCGAACTGGACGGCGGAAAAGAATTAAAGCGTGAACTCCAAGAATTCGGCGCGGCCGGTGAGAAAGCCTTTCGCGCACTCCAGAAAGCAGCCGCTGAGACCAAAGGGCTATCGCCCGGGTTTTTCAATTCGCTCAAACAAGCCCAGGTCCAGCTTCAGAGCCTCGGCAAGCAGTTCAACGACGTCGGCAAGAGCGTGCAGAACCTCGGCAAAACCTTTGCCACGCACCTGACTCTTCCTCTCGTCGGCGCCGGTGTGGGCATCCTGAAACAAGCGGCCGACTTCGAGAAGGCCGGCAACAGTTTTGCCGCGAACGCCGGTGTCGTCGGCAGCGCGTTTGAAGATGCCACAAAAAAAGCTCAGGAACTCGGCCAGGCGTCAGTGTTTTCCTCGACGGAAGCCCTTCAGGGGATGACGGAGCTCAGTAAGGTCGGTATCGACTTTCAGACCATCATGGGCGGCGCGGCGAAGGCGATGGTCGATCTCGCCGCCGCCAATGATACGCAACTGGCGCCGGCAGCGACTGCCATAGGCGATCTCATCAACCAGTTTGGCCTGAAGGTCTCACAGCTTCCCGCAATTGTTAATTCCGTCACCGGCGCGACCATAGAATCCAAGCTGTCGTTTGAAGGTTATGCTCTGGCCCTAGGCCAGGCCGGCGGTGCCGCTGGTGCGCTGGGTGTGAACTTCGAAGAATTCAATGCCGTGCTGGCAGCGACGGCGACCAGCTTCAGTTCCGGCTCCGACGCCGGCACCTCTTTTAAAACCTTCCTCACCAGGCTGGTGCCTCAGTCCAAACAAGCCGCGGCGATGATGGAAAAGCTCGGCATCCGTTTCTTTGACGCCTCTGGCAAGATGAAATCCATGTCGGAGATTGCCCAGATCCTGCAGGACAAGCTTTCGAACCTCTCCCAGGAAGATCGAAACGACGCCGTCTCCACCATCTTCGGCACCGATGCGCTGCGCACCGCATTGGCTCTGATGAAGTTGGGCGGCAAGGGCATCGACGAAATGATGGCGAGGTTGCTGGCGACAAACGCCGCCGATATCGCCGCCACCAGGGTGAAGGGCCTTGCCGGCGAACTTAACCAATTCAACAGCGCCGTTGAAAACCTGTCGATTGCGATCGGCAAGTCAGGCCTGCTCGACTTCGTCACGAAGCTTGTGGAGAAGGCCACAGACCTCACGCAGAAAATCAGCAACCTCGACCCGGCCATGCTCCGGCTCGGCACGCAGGTCGCCGCTGTCGCTGCGGCGATCGGTCCGGTGCTCATTGCCCTGGGCCTACTCGGTCGCGGAATCGGTTTCGTTTTCGGCGGCATCGGGCAGTTGATCGGAGCGATTGTCTTCCTGCGAAACGCCTTCCTGACGCTGACCCCGTTGGGCCGGTTGATCCTGCTTATAGCCGCCGGAATCAAGGGCGCCGGGATTGTTCTCGACCTCATCAAGAACAAGCAATTTGACAGCGCAGCTGCGGCCGATGCGCATAAAAAGGCGCTTTCCGAACTCGACGGCGCCATCCGCAATGTGAAGGCAGGGGTTCCTGGCGCGGAAGAAGCGCTGAAACGTCTGGCGCAGTCGCATGTCGACGCGGCCAAGGCAGCCATTGCGGACGCCGAGGCTCAGGCTAAGGGTGCACGCGCAGCTTTCGAAGCGGCGAAGTTGAGCCAGGAACAGAGCGCGCTCGGCCCTATGGAAAAGCGGCTTGGACTGGACGTCGACCCGGCGCTTGAACAGTTGATTATCCGTGAGAAAGCCGTTGCTCAGGCGAAACGCGAACTCGAAGAAATTCAGGCCAAGATTGATGGCAAGGTCGTCTCGAACATCATCGATCTGCGGAACAATGCGGCTGCCACGGAAAGCAGCTTGAAGGGTGTCGCCGCGGCTACAGGCGAGACCGCCGCGCAAGTCGGCAACCTCGACCATCAAATTCGTGTTTTCAGGGGCGGCGGCGCCGACGGCAAGCTTACCTCCGAAACCTTCAACGTCATCGATGGCGTTGCGCATCGTGCCGAGGAAGGCAAGAAAGCCCTCGACGGTCTCAAGAGCAGCGTAGACGATACCAGCGGTGCAGTGGGCGGCGTCTCCGATGAAATCACCAACTCAATCGGCACCATTGCGCCGGCCGCACAGCAGGCCGCAGACGGCTTCACCAGTGCACTCGGCAACCTCGACGCTGGAGCCGCCCAGGCGGCCGCAGAGGCCATTGTGGCGCCCTTCACGACGCTGCCCGGCAAGATCAGCGCCATCTTGAGCGGCATTCGTGCGCTGCTGCAAGGCGGCTTCTCTGGCCTTCAGGGCATCGTGTCCAGCCTGGCCAGTCAGATCGAAAGCGCCATCAACCGGATTCTTGCATCGCTTCGCGCGGCAGCAGCGGCCGCACAGTCGCTCCGCGCGGCGGCGGCAGGCTCTGGGTCATCCGACGGCGGCGGCTCGCATGGCGGCTTCGCTCGTGGCGGACATCTCGCCCATGGTCCTGGCACCGGTACGAGCGACAGCATCCTGGCCCGGCTGAGCGTCGGCGAATTCGTGGTCAGGGCGAAAATCGTGAAAGCTCTTGGCGCTGATTTCTTTGCCGCCCTCAATGCCGGCATCATGCCCAATATCGACGCCTTCCGCGGCCTGTCGAAGGGCTTCAGCATGGGCGGGATCGCCGATGGCCTCACTCGTGGCATGTCCGTCCAGCGCTTTGCCGGAGGAGGCCTCGCCAAGATGCAGATGGCGCCGGCATCGGCCGGCAACAACCGAACGCCCATTGTCCTACAACTGCCAGGCGGCGAGCAGATCGACGACCTTACGATTGGCGACATCGCGCTCAACAGGTTGCAGCAGTTCCTGGTCAAAGAATCCTATACGAGCCTAGGCCGGAGGCCACGCCGATGACCGACAAGCCCGAAGCATGGTGGCGGCCGACAACGCCCGAGGAAGCCGCTGATCTCGAACAGCAACAGGCCGGTTTCAAGGCGCAATTCGGCGACTTCACGTCGGTGCTGGCTGATGGCTTCTGGCTGGGGTGTTCTCCCGATGGGCAGTACCTCGCTTTCCAGTTCAAGGGCCTCGACGGATCGATCCATCGACACACCCTGCCGTGGCACATCGTCGACGTATTCTTCACGCAGTTCTCCGTCGCAGTCGACGAGATGGGGCAACGGCAGTTTGCGCTGAAGGAACCGGCGGGCGCCGCATGATGCACAGGGGCTGATCGTAGCGAATACGCGACGCGGATCTCCGTAACGGCAACTCACTGCGACGAATGGCGTGTACCAAACGTGGAAATTGGCTACGGCAATTAACGACGAACTCCGTTTTTCATCGAAATCACCCAAAACGTGCCTACTGGAACCAAAGTGTTCATTGACTGTTTACATCTGCCTATCATATTGATAGGTGCATGGCAGAGATCGTACCGCTCAGATTGACGACCAACCAAGCCTTGCAGATGATCCGCAGACTCGCTGCGGACACCGAAAACATCGTTGTGATCGGTCATGCAAAGAAGCGACGTCATCAGCGTAGGATCTCCCGAAGGCAAATAGAGCTGTGTGTGCAGCGTGGAACGATCACAGAGGGGCCCTTCTATAACTCGAAGGGCAACTGGCAGGTGAATCTGTACCGACACGCTGCCGGTGAAGAGTTGACGTGTACCGTCGCCATAGAGTGGGCGACCCGCCTTATCGTGGTGACGGTATTTTAGAAAGGAAGACAGGGAGATGGCTTACCACTATACCGATAGCGGTCTCGACAACGTATGGCTCGAGAATGGCTATACCAAGCACGAAACAGCATACGGTGAAGGTATCTCTATCCAGGACACCGAGGGTCTACACAAAGCAATCGGCGCGTGGCTAATCGAAGCCCCAAAGCCGCTTACCGGAGCCGAGCTACGCTTCATCCGCATGGAAATGGAACTCACGCAGCGCGACCTCGCAGGCATCCTAGGGGCCGACGAGCAAGCCGTACGTCGATGGGAGAAGCATCGGAATAAGCCATTCAACGGTCCCGCCGATAGGCTCCTGCGCGCAGTGTATCATGAATACCTCGACGGGGACGGCTCTGTCAGGCGTATGGTCGACCGGTTGGCTCATCTTGACCAGATTGACCGGGTCGATGTCCGGTTCTGCGAGACCACCAAAGGTTGGCAACCACAAGATTGCGCAGCCTAAGCTCGCGGGACGTGTGCGGGACTTGCCTATAAGTTTCGGCTTATGCAATATCCGCCACGTTCCAACGACGAGGCGTGGAGTGCGCGACAGCGACTTGACAGAGAGACCCGGCAAGGGCTGGACACCATGGAAAGAAGGCCCGGTCGACCTCGAAATCGATCGGGTCTGGTGGGCGGCTCGAGTTCTCCACTTCGCCAAGCTGAACGTCTCATGCTGGTTTGATGGCTCGGATCTCGTCGCGATCGAGCACTGGGGATTCCGCCGGCCGAAGTGGACGATGAAGAACAAGCCGCGCGACTGGCAGCCGCTGCCCGAGGTGTATCGAATAGCCCGTGAGGAGGAGCAGGCGGCGGCCCTGGAGCGGTTCCGTGCTTCGCAGGCAGTGAACAGGGCAAGGGTGCTGAAGCTCTCGGAGGGACGCCCTACGCCAGCGCAGCCTTGAGTAGCTAATCCACCTTCTGAATGATCTCGTCAGTGCTGAGTATCTGAAACGTGTTTTCGTCGATGAAGTTGACAGCGCCGCCATGCTCTAAGCGAAGCTCTTTCGTCCCCGGCCTATACTGTCGACCGCTCATGCCGTCGAAGGCGACCATGTTCTGGTATTCAACGACAATGTATTCCCGCCCGTCGCTGCCGCGGCATCGATAGCGTCCAACTTCCTGCCTCATTGGTCGCCCTTGTTCGGCCAGTCGCCGCGATCGATGATCTTCTCTTGCGACACGGTCTTGATCCGCTCCTGATAGACACCACCGGCGACAAGCACCAGCACGATCAAGTAAGCCCACCAAGGCAGGCCAGGTATGAAATACCACAGGCCGCCGGTGAAGATTGCAGCCGCAATAAACGCCTGCATCGAAATCTTATCGGTCTCTTTCATTGACTTGCCCTCCATTCCCCAAGGGCAGCATTGCGCCGTTCATGTGGAAAGGCAAGCGATGGCCGGTTACGGCTTTGCGAGCCGCACGCCAGCGCCGCCGCCGTTCTCGGGGATGAACTCGACGCCGGCAGATTCGAGGGCGGCGCGCATCTTATCCACGCTGCTCACCCGAGCGTCCTGGCCTGCCTCAAAACGGTTGACCGTGTTCCCTCCAACACCAGCCGCCTTGGCGAGGTCGAGAGTGCTCCAATTGAGGGCTGCACGCCCCATGCGGCATTGAACTGGCTTCATATGGTGTTTTTATCACCAAATGTCATTGACATCAAATAGGGTATGGAATTATCGTTAATGGTGTAAATATCACCATTTGGAGCAATCACACCATGCCGAACACCCTTGTTCCGGCGGCCGGCGAAGCTATGCCCGCTGCATTTCCTGGAAGATTTTCCCGCCGCGCCGCGCTTGGCGCAATCGCCTCCCTCCCGGTTGTAGGTGGCGCTGCAGCGGCAAACGCCGCGTTGGCCAAGCACACACCCGTCGACCGCTTCCAAGCGGCTGTAGCCGAACTGAAGGCTGCCGCAGAGGCACTGGATCCCGATATCTACAACTGGACCGTCAACACCAACGGCGACAAGCAATGCGGTGTCTTGATTGCAGCGTTCCGCACGACGACGAAGTACGAGGGCGATGGCTGGTATGCGTCCCCCTACGAATGGGGCGACGTCACGCAGATCTTCGTCCGGCGCGCGCCAGAGCATGACCGCAAAGGCGAGCGCTGGTTTCGCGTCGGCCCGTCTGCCACCAGCAACCACAAGAGCGTCCTGATGACCGAGGAGCGTTTCCGCGTCAACTACGGCCCAAAGGTGCAGGCATGAGCGGCCCGAGCGACAATCTCAACGACCTCGAAGGCGATATCACGAATCTGTCGACGCTCATCAGCACGATCGTCACAGTCTCCGACGCGGGCTCAGACGATAAGACCATGCAGCAGGTCCAGCATCTGCTTTGGATAGCCCGAGACTTGACAGAGCGATTGAGCGAAACCGCTGCGGCTTGCCACCAGAAGGTGATGGACGAGCGCAAAGCCGCCGCCTGATCAAAACCTGCAAATATGCAGGATTAGCCCGCTGCCGGTGGTGGCGGGCTATCTGCTGGATATCGGAGCGGGAGATTGCTGTTGCCAATGCCGAGATACTGGCCAAGGAACAAGCGGCAGTCAAAGGTAGCCTGGAGGCGTTCCCGGTGTCCATCGTAGTTGATGACTTCAAACCCAAATACGCACTGCGTGTCGTTCAAATCGCCCACGCCAGAAAGATAGCTCTCAAGGGTATCGAAGCGAGCGCGGTCAGCAAAGTGAACTCGCAGCGTCTGTGAACCTTCGGCCGGAATGACACTTTCACCCTCCTCGAGATCGAGCCGCAGGTTTCCGCTAAAGGTCGACTTTATCGTCCCGGCAAAATGGAACTCGCCACTCACCCTGCCTATTGACGCCGGCCGATTTCCTTCATTCTCGGCAAGGAAACGCATGTACTCTTTCGTAGATGCGATTGGCCGTATTGTTACGTAGGACGTCGCGAATCCGAACCAGTCGCGATGGGAGTAGACGGCGACTGCCCCGCCAACAATGACGCCCAAACCGCCAATAGCCGCCACCGCGGCGCCGAAGTATTGCTTGGCGTAATCAAGCAGCTTCGCCGGCTTTTGCCGCTTCGGCATTCGGTCCCCCATGTCGCATCCATGTCGCACGGACTAGCCGATAGTCGCAGGAAACCCTTGGAAATCAATGGTAGCGGCTTGCAACATGGCGCGACATAGAAACAGCAACAGAGGCGCGCTGGATGGCACCTAAGTTGCTGATTTAGTTTGAAGAAATTTGGTAGCGGGAGAGGGACTTGAACCCCCGACCCCAGGATTATGATTCCCGTGCTCTAACCAACTGAGCTACCCCGCCAAGGCGGCGAAAGGCCCGAAATCCGCCTCAAATCGAAAGGCATGTCGGGGGCGTTCGCCAAGGTCGCGCGGATATAAGGTTGGGAGGGTGAGCCTGTCAAGCTTCGAAGCAACCGGCTTGGCGGCTTATCGTCATTATCGAAAAGCTTTGCCGTGCGGACATTTGGTTGCCGCCGCCGGGGTTGAGTTCGAAGGGGCACGTCGCTATGTCTCGGCCAAGAGTTTTTAGAGTTTGAAACAGATGAAGCCGCGCATAGCAGTCCTCGGTTGCGGATACTGGGGCAGCAACCACATCCGCACTCTAAAGGCGCTCGGCGCGCTGCACGCGGTCTCCGATACCAACCGGGCTCGGGCAGAAGGCTTCGCCAGCGAGCAGGACTGCCTGGCGATCGAGCCGGACCAGCTGTTCGTGCGTGACGATATCGACGCCATCGTCATGGCGCTGCCGCCGCAATTCCATGCCGACCTTGCGGTACGCGCCGTCGAGAACGGCAAGGACGTGCTGGTGGAAAAGCCGATCGCGCTGACGGTTGCCGACGCCGAGCGTGCGGTGCAGGCGGCCAAGGACAATGGCCGCGTCTTCATGGTCGGCCATGTCCTGCGGTTCCACCCCGCTTTCGAGACGCTGAAAGGGCTGATCGACAAGGGCGAACTCGGCGAAGTGCGCTACATCCACTCGCACCGCCTCGGCCTCGGCAAGTTCCACACCGAGAACGATGCGCTGTGGGACCTGGCGCCGCACGATTTGTCGATGATCCTGGCGATCACCGGCACCGAGCCGATCGAGGTGCGCGGCGAGGGCGCCGCTCTGCTCGACAGTCTCAGCGATTTCGCCCATCTGCACATGCGCTTTCCCAACGGCCTGCGCAGCCATCTCTTCACCTCGCGGCTCAACCCCTATCGCGAGCGGCGGCTCACCGTGGTCGGCACCAAGGCGATGGCGGTGTTCGACGACGTCGAGCCATGGGAACGCAAGCTAGCCGTCTACCGCCACGCGGTGTGGCAGGACAGCGGCCAATGGGCCTTCACCACCAATGAGCCGTCCTATGTCGCGGTTGCCCAGGGCATGCCGCTGACACGCGAGCTGGAGCATTTCATCCAGTGCATCGAGACGCGTGCCGAACCGCGTACCAGCGGCGAGGAAGCGATCAGGGTGCTGCGCATCCTGACCGCCGGCACGGTCACCCACACCAAGTCGAATTCCTGAAGCGCGGATTATTCGGCGGGAACCTTATTCGGCAGGTATCTTATTCGGCAGGTATCTGGGCCGGCCTGGCGGCAAGCCGGGTCAGCATCGCCTCGGCCTCGGCGCCACGCTCCGAACGCTCGATGAAGCCGCCGCCGAACACGCGAGCTTCGTTGCCGTCGTCGGAGTAGAGCACGCAGGCCTGGCCCGGCGCGATGCCGGACTCGCCGTCGATCAGTTCCACCCATGTGGCACCGGCACGATGATGCAGCACGGCCGGGCGCGGCGGCCGCGTCGAGCGGACCTTGGCGAACAGCTCCAGGCCGCCAGCAGGGACGTCTGTGAGCGGTCCGTCGCCCAGCCAGTTCATATTGCGCAGATAGATCTTGTGCGTCTCCAGCGCCTCGCGCGGGCCGACCACGACGCGAGCGCGGTCGGCATCGAGGTGGACGACGTAAAGCGGCTCGCCGGAAGCGATGCCGATGCCACGGCGCTGGCCGATCGTGTAGCGCAGGATGCCCTCATGGCGGCCGAGCACGCGGCCGTCGATGTGGACGATGTCGCCCGGATTGGCGGCGGTTGGCTTCAGCTTGGCGATGATGTCGGAATACTTGCCCTGCGGCACGAAGCAGATGTCCTGACTGTCCTGCTTGGCGGCAACCGCCAGCCCCATCTCCTCGGCAATGGCGCGAACCTGAGGCTTCGGCAGGCCGCCAAGGGGAAAGCGCAGATAATCGATCTGTGCCTGCGTGGTGGCGAACAGGAAATAACTCTGGTCACGGTCGGCGTCGACCGGCCTGTAGAGCGCGCGGTGGGCGCCGTTGGCGCCGGAACGGATGTAGTGGCCGGTGGCCAGCGCGTCGGCGCCGAGCTCCTTGGCGGTGGCCAGGAGGTCGGCGAACTTCACCGTCTGATTGCAGGAAACGCACGGGATCGGCGTCTCGCCGGCGACGTAGCTCTCGGCGAAGGGATCGATGACCGCCTTGCGGAAGCGTTCCTCGTAGTCGAGCACATAATGGGGGATGCCGAGCGTCTCGGAGACACGGCGGGCATCGTCGATGTCCTGCCCGGCGCAGCATGAGCCGGCCCGGTGCGTCGCCGCGCCGTGGTCGTAGAGCTGCAAGGTGACGCCGACGACGTCGTAGCCCTCACGTTTCAGCAGGCCGGCGACGACAGAGGAATCGACACCGCCCGACATGGCGACGACGATGCGGGTGTTTTCGGGACGTCCGGGAAGATCGAGACTGTTCATGATGCTTTCGTTCTGCACGGCGCCTCAATGCCAATGTCGAGAATATAGGTCAAGCTTTACCGGCGCGCCAGCGTGCAGGGCGATTCACCGGTTGCGTCCGATCTCCGCCAGGGGATGCATTTTCCCCGGCAAATCAGGGTTTGCGGGCAGATGTTTCAAATGCCGGCGAAAAGACTAACGCGGCGTTCATGATCCTTACCTAGTCATTAGGGTCTGCTTAGGCAATTTTTAAAGCTGTGGCGGTAACGTGGCGGGGATTGGGTCTTTGAGTTTTTTGTAGAGAGTACGATGACCGATCTGGTTAGACCGAGAGTCAAATATGTTATCGGGCCTGACGGCAGCCCTCTTACGATTGCCGATCTGCCGCCGACCAATACACGTCGCTGGGTTATCCGGCGTAAGGCGGAAGTGGTTGCGGCCGTGCGCGGCGGGCTTTTGAGCCTGGACGAGGCATGCCAACGCTACAAGCTTACCACCGAGGAATTCCTGTCCTGGCAGGCGTCGATCGACGAATATGGCCTTGCCGGGCTGCGCACGACACGCATCCAGCAATACCGGCACTGACCATTGCGAATTTAGACGAAGGGCGCGGCTAACCCCGCGCCCTTCTGTTTTTCACCGCTCCCGCTCAGAGCGATAGCACAACCTTGCCGATCGGCTTGGTGGCGAGGAAGGCGTGAGCGGCTCCCGCATGGTCCAGCGGGAAGCTCTTCGTCACATGGACGGCAAGCTTGTTGGCATCGATCAACCGAGCCAGTTCCAGCAGGCCCTCACTGTCGGGCACGACGGACATACGCTCGACCCGAATGTCTCGCGCGCCGGCCTGGGCCCTTGTGTTGTCGCTGACATCGAGCAATGACACCAGCACGCCGCCACGCTTGAGCACCTTCAGCGAGCGTTGGGCGTGGTCGCCGCCCATTGGATCCAGCACCAGATCGATGTCGCGGATCTGATCGGTGAAATCGCCCTTGGTGTAGTCGATGACTTCGTCGGCGCCCAGTTTGCGGACGAAATCGAGCTTGCCCGGGCTGGCCGTGGCGACGACGTAGGCGCTGCGCGCCTTGGCGATCTGCACCGCCAGATGACCGACGCCGCCGGCTCCCGCATGCACCAATACGCGCCGATCCGATTTCAGTCTGCCGTGACGAACAAGCCCTTGCCAGGCGGTGAGGCCGGCCAGCGGCAAGGCGCCCGTCTGGAGGTGGTCCGCGCCCTTCGGCTTCAGTGCGATTTGATCGGCAGGCACGGCAGCCAGCTCGGCATAGGCCGCCGCCTGCTTGGGGAAGCGCGGCATGCCGAACACCTCGTCGCCGATCTTGAAGCCGGTGACGCCGGGGCCGAGTGCTTCGACAGTTCCCGAGATGTCCCAACCCAGGATGAAGGGCGGCTCGCCGAGCAAGGGGTAGTAGCCGGCACGGACGGCGCCGTCGACCGGATTGATGCCTGCGGCCTTGACGCGAACCAGCACTTCGCCGGCCTTTGGCGTGGGATCCGGCTGATCGGCGATGACAAGGACGTCGGGTCCGCCGACGGAATTCTGGATAACGGCACGCATTGAGATGTCTCCTGTTGATGCCGCTATCATTTGGATAGTAATAGTCTCTTGTCCAGTATGTACCTTTCTGATACATACGCACCTCATGGATAGTGAAGATGATTGCGGTTTCGGCTATGATGCGTTCCGGCGGACGTGTCCTTCGCACACCGTGCTGGAGATGCTGGCCAGCAAATGGGTCTATCTGGTGGTTTGCGCGCTGCGCAAAGGCCGGCTGCGCAATGGCGAGCTCGCCCGCAAGCTCGAAGGCATCACGCCGAAGATGCTGACGCAGACGCTGCGGGTGCTCGAGCGCGACGGCCTGGTGCGGCGCGAGATCTTCCCGGTCATTCCGCCGCGCGTCGAATATGAATTGACCGAGCTCGGCCAGAACCTGGCGGGACTGCTTACCCAGATCAGGTCATGGGCGGAGCAGCATGCGCCGGATATCAAGGATGCCCGTGCAAGGGCAATTGCCGAGAGTGAAGGGGATTGGGCCGCGTAGGGCGGATTCATTTTTCCCGCCGGAGCCGCAAGCCGCGACAATGCGCCAGCCTGATGGCGGGCGTTGGCGCGGCAAACCGCCAGGTCTTAGCCGATCATGGCGCTGCGGCCACCGACTTCCGCTTCGCGGATCTTCGTGTCGCGCGATTCCAGCATTTCCGCCTTGGAAAGCTCCGCTTCAGCTTCGCCGAGTAATGATTCGGCGGCGCTTCGCTGCTGGGCGAGGTCGCTTTGGGAATTCCTGAGGTTGTCGCGGCGCAGGCGAGCCGCCTTGGCGAAGGTCGGATAGGCGAAATGGTTGATGTCGGTGATGCCGGCCTTCTTTTCCTCGGCGGTGATCTGAAGCTCCAGTTCGACGGCCATGCGTTCGAACTCGGCGATCATCATGTCGAGCTGCAGCAGCTGCCGCCGCTTCTCATTCACCTGAAACTGTTTCAGCCGAACGAGGTTTTCACGTGACTTCATGATTCGGTACTCCCGGAAACGCACACCCGCATCTATCGTCCAAACCACCTGGAAACGCCCAGGCCGCACCCGTGTCCACCGCCTTTCCCCTAACTATGGGAAACAAAACCCTAAAGTTTTTTGCCGACGGTAACCATTCGTTTACGGGCATTGTTAATCATACGGGTCAGGACTTAAGGCCGGGTAAAAATTCCGGCCACCGATGCGGAAGCGACGTCGATGAGTCCCTGGAGTCGCTTAGTCCAGGTTGTTAATGTGTTGCATTAGGAATTTGGTTCTGAGATTCGTTATTAGATTCAAGAGGGTGTAGAAAGAGGTTAAAAAATCTGGTACCGTCATGGACGGGAAATTAGGATTTGTTAACCATTCAATGGCAGCCTCTGCACAAGGCAACCACTGCTCCGGGTCCGGACGGGTCGTGAAATGGTCCGGCAGCAGAAAAGGGGAATGAAATGCGTGTTCTGCTGATAGAAGATGACAGTGCAACCGCACAAAGCATCGAACTGATGCTGAAATCGGAAAGTTTCAACGTCTACACGACCGATCTCGGTGAAGAGGGCGTCGATCTAGGCAAGCTCTACGACTACGATATCATTCTTCTCGATCTCAACCTGCCTGACATGTCGGGCTACGAGGTCTTGAGAACGCTTCGCCTTTCCAAGGTCAAAACACCTATTCTCATCCTCTCCGGCATGGCCGGCATCGAGGACAAGGTGCGCGGCCTCGGCTTCGGTGCAGACGACTACATGACCAAGCCGTTCCACAAGGATGAGCTGGTTGCCCGCATTCATGCCATCGTGCGGCGCTCCAAGGGCCACGCCCAGTCGGTCATCACCACCGGCGACCTGGTGGTCAACCTCGATGCGAAGACAGTCGAAGTCGGCGGCCAGCGCGTGCACCTGACCGGCAAGGAATACCAGATGCTGGAGTTGCTTTCGCTGCGCAAAGGCACCACGCTGACCAAGGAAATGTTCCTCAACCACCTCTATGGCGGCATGGACGAGCCTGAGTTGAAGATCATCGACGTCTTCATCTGCAAGCTGCGCAAAAAGCTCGATGCGGCATCGGGCGGTCAGAACTACATTGAAACGGTCTGGGGGCGCGGCTATGTGCTGCGCGAACCGGAAGACATTCGCGTCAGCGCCTGAGCGACGAATCGTTCGAATCTTTTCAAAAAAACCCGGCTTCGTCCGGGTTTTTGCATGACGGGCTGGTAACGGTCTGTTTTTGGGCTTCCGAGCAGGAAACCGTCACGCACTTTTTCTGGAATTGCTCAAGGGTGCCGAATCAGTTGCGCTCTTCAAGGTGCGAAAGCGCTCGAGCAGTTGCGGGCGGTTGAACGGCTTCAAGAGATAGCCCTGGGCGCCGGCGCGCTTGGCCCGCATGATCGAAGCAATATCGAGCTCGACCAGGGAAATCAGGATCTGCGGCCTTATCGGGCTCTCCATGGCGCGGACGCGACGGATGAGATCGACCGCCGGTACGTCGGGCAAGGCGCCATCGACGACGATGATGTCGGGCATGTCGGCGGCGCACATCTCCAGCGCGTCAAGTCCGCTGGCGGCCTCGATGACAATCATTTCGGAGCCGCCCAGGATGCGTTTTGCAACCTTCCTGATGACGCTTGAATCGTCGACGAACATGCAGCGTTTCATTTCCGGGTCCTCTTTGCCTTCTGGCAGTCCGGTAGCGTCGGGGGCATCCAGGGCGGACCATAGGCCAATCTGGTAAAGAAGCCGAAAAGGCGTTAGGTAAAATTTTTACAAAGATAGGCAGGTGCCTGCTTTTATTCGCGAATGCTTTGGCACTGCCTGGACGACCAGATGCATCTCAAGTCGATGAGCTGGAATTACAGATTTCAATGTAGAAATACTTCGCTTTATCGGCTGCGCAATCAGGCCGCAGAAAGGACGATTTCTTCCGGCGTCGCGTGGATCGATATCGTCATGCCGGCTTCGCGCGCCAGAAGCAGCGTGTAGTAGGGCTGCACGGAATGCGCGTCGATCGGTTCCTCCGGCTTGTGGCCGGAATGCAGTTCGAGGAACTTCGGCGGCACACGCAGCATCGGGCCGGCCGACGCAAGCGCGAAACGCGGTTCGGTCTCAAGATTTTCCAGCGTCACGGAAAGCTTGCCGCCGCGCGGAATGGCGGCATTGGCGACGAGGATCAGGTTGAGCAGCAGCTTGACCTTGTTCTTGGGCAGCAACGCGCGGGGCCCGTTCCAGGTCAGTTCCGGCTTTTCGTTCTTGAGGAAGGCGATGGCGACCGCTTCGGCATCGCCGGTATCGATCAACATGCCGGCCGAGCCGGCGGCACCGAAGGCGATGCGGGCGAACTGCAGGCGGGCCGAAGCGTTGCGGGCGCTCTGGCGGATCAGCTTCATCGCGTCCTCGTCGGCGCCGCCTTCATCAAGCAATTCGAGCCCGTTGTTGATCGCGCCGACCGGCGAGATGATGTCGTGGCAGACCCGACTGCACAAAAGCGCTGCCAGATCGGGTGCGGAAAGGGTGAACAGATCGGCCATCGGCGAAAAATCCCTGCAAAATCTCACAACTCATGGCCGGGCGATCGATCGTCGCCTGCCACACGAATCACGCACTCTCTCCTCGGGCTTTCTGAATACACAGCGCCCGTGCGTGCAGCAACAAATCCAAATTGTGGTTGTGGCAAATGGCGTGTTCACGCAGGCTGCCGGCCCCACTTGAGCGACCCCAAACAGCCTTCGAACCGCCATGTTCATGTGTGAGCTTAATGGTTGAAAAAGGATTACGGCATAGTTTGCCCCTAACAGTTACCCTTAACGGCCGGCTAAAAGAGCCGTACGGGGTGCGAGGCGTCGGCGAAGGTGCTCCCTGACGGAGATTGGAAGCATGTTTTCCCGATACTACGACCGGAGCTTTCTCCGTGTCTTCTCAATGGCGGTCACGCTCCTGGGCGTTCTCGTCTTCTCGACTTCAGCCCTGCGGGCCCAGGAATACACCGCTCAGGAGATTGTCGATTCCGGTCACAAATTTTTTGGCGCGACATCGGGCGGGCTCGCCACGGTGATCGAGAAGATTTTTGCCTCCTACGGCCTGCCCAACGGCTATCTGCTGGGCGAAGAAGGCTCGGGTGCGCTGATCGGTGGCCTGACCTATGGCGAAGGCACGCTCTACACCAAGAATGCCGGCGACCACAAAGTGTTCTGGCAAGGCCCGTCACTCGGCTGGGATTTCGGCGGCGAGGGGTCGCGGGTGATGATGCTGGTCTACAATCTCGACGATGTGGGCAGCCTCTACAACCGCTATGGCGGCGTCGCCGGTTCGGCCTATGTGGTGGCTGGCGTCGGCTTCAACGTGCTGAAGAACAACAATGTGATTTTGGTGCCGATCCGCACCGGTGTCGGTGCCCGGCTTGGCGTCAATCTCGGCTATCTGAAGCTTACCGAGCGCGCCACCTGGAATCCGTTCTAAGCTGAAGTCCTTGGCTGTCGTTGCCCAAAACCGGGACCGCTTTTGGGTCGACATGCATTAAACTCGTGGCGTTGCGGCAAACCCTTGCCGCAACGCTGGATTTCCGCCATGTCAACGTGGCACAGTCAAGCGCTCTATGCGCTTTTGGTTTATCTGGTTTGATGCTTACCGGCCACAACGGGTAGTCACTTGGTCCAGTCGGTCCTGTTCTTCGTCCTCGGCTTTCTCTGCGCTGGCTTTCTGGCGCTCATGGTGGCTCCGGCCATATGGCGTCGTGCGGTCGCGCTTACACGCAGACGCGTCGAATCCTCGATCCCTCTGACGCAAACCGAGATCCAGGCGGACAAGGATCGCATCCGCGCCGAATACGCTATGACGACGCGCCGCCTGGAAATCAGCGTCAAGGCGTTGCGAGAGAAGGCGGCCGAACAACTCGTCGAGATCAATCGCGGTCGCGAGGCCATGAAGGGCCTGGCGGTCGAGCGGACGGACAAGAACCAGGCGCTGACCGAGCTGGGCGCGAAGAACGAAGCGCTGCGCCAACGAGAGGGCGAGTTGCAGCAGCTTTCGGAGCGGCTGAAGGAAACCGAGCGCAAGCTGGAAAAGCGCGCAGTTGAGCTGGAAAAGCTGGAGCGCATGTATGACGACGCCAGTTTTTCCTCAAGCAGCCGGCAGATCGAGCTCGTGGCGCGAGAGTCCGAAATGCAGAAGCTCGCCAGTGACATTGCGATGCTGCGTGGCCAGCGCAAGGAAGCCGACAGGCGCGGCCAGGAAATCGCGGCTGAAAGCAAGGCCGCGCGGGAGGCCCTGAAAGCCGAGAAGAAAAGGACCGCCGAGCTCGACAAGAAGGTCGAACGGCTGCTGGCCACACTTGCCGATCGCGAAGACAAACTCGACCGCCGCGAAAAGGAACTGGCACGCATGCGCGAAAGATCGAAATCCGAAGACAGCGCGCCAGCCTTGCGGCTGGTCGGCAAGGGCGGCGATGTCGCGGGGAGCGATGATTTCGACAAGGCAATCGCCAAGCTCGACAGCGACCGTGAGCAGCTCGAGGCGAGGCTGGCGGCGCTGGCGCGAGAGAACAAGCGGCTGAAGGCGGATCTCACCGCACTGGCAGTGTCCAAGGCCACGGACAGCAGCTCCGCCTTGCGCGAGCAGATGAACGAACTGGCGGCGGAGGTCGTCCATCTGACGGCCAAGCTCGAGGGGCCTGGTTCGCCGATCGCCAAGGCATTGGCGATACCGTCGGACGCACGCTCCGGCAATGGTGACCGCAGTCTTGCCGACCGCGTGCGCGCGCTGCAGAAGGCTGACGCGACAAGCTGAATCAGGCCTCTTTAGAGTATTTCACCGTTTCACGGAAACGGCGAAATGCCCGAACTCTTTGCTTTGACGCAATTCTGGACGGAAAACCGCTTCACACTTTTCCTAGAATTGCTCTAGCCGAAAAATGATGCAGCGCGATGGCTGAAGCCGCGGCGACATTCAGGCTGTCGAAGCCTTCCGCCATGGTAATCCGCACGTTGCGCAGGCTTGCGAGCAGGTTGTCCGGCAAGCCTTCGCCCTCGGTGCCGAGATAGAGCGCCAGGCGCTTACTGCGCTGCGCATCGCGGATGTCGGTCTTCCCGCGTGGCGACAGCGCGAATTGTTCGAAGCCACGTCGGGCGAGCATCGTTGTGAAGCCGGCGGTATCGGAGAACGATGCGAAGGGGATCTTGAGCGCGGCGCCGACCGAAACGCGGATCGCCTTGCGATAGAGCGGGTCGCAGCATGTCGCATCCAGCAGAACAGCGTCAGCGCCAAAGGCGGCGGCATTGCGGAAGATCGAGCCCACATTGTCATGGTTGGCGATGCCGACGAGCACTACGACCAGCGCCCGAGGCGGCAAGCCATCGAGCAGGTCATCGGCCGGCTGCGGCTCTCCTTTGCGGCCAATGGCCAGGATGCCGCGATGCATATGAAATCCGGCGATAGCGTCCATCACCGCGCTGGTGGCGACATAGACCGGGAGGTCGGCGGGCGCCTTGCTCAGGATGTTGTCGAGACCTGCCAGCCGGTTTTCCAGGACCAGGATCGATTCGGCGGCAAAGCGCCCGGTCGAGAGCAGCAGGTCGAGCACCACCTTGCCTTCGGCGACGAAGCGGCCTTGCCGGCCGGCGAGGTCACGCTCGCGAATGTCGAGATAGGCAGCGACGCGCGGATCTTGCGGGTCGTCGATGCGAATGGAATCCATGCATTCCTCGCGACCGTCGCATCGGCCCGAAAATCCGGACCGCTTCCCGGCGCTCACCTTGTTTGGAAAGCACGATGCGACAATTCGGGACAATCAGCCAGCTCTGTACGCCCCGGATGGGCGCATGTCGCTCTGAAATCACCGGCGAGATCGGCGCTATGTGGTCAGGTTCCAGCACGGCGCAAACGGTGCGCCATCTGGGACAGGTCATCCTTGCCGCTGCCGAAAATGCCGTCCAGCATGACAAGCAGTTCTCGCACGGCGTCGGATTTGCAGGAGTAGTAGATCATCTGCCGGTCGCGGCGGGTCTCGACCAGGTCGAGCGCCCGCAACTTGGCGAGGTGCTGGGACAGGGCGGATTGGCTGAGCATCACCTTCTCAGCAATGGCTCCAACCGACATTTCACCTTCGGCGAGATAGCTCATGATCAACAGTCGCTTCTCATTGCCCATCAGCATGAGAAACTCTGCCGCCGATTCGGCGTTCACGATTAGCTTTGTCGAGACCATCGATCCCCCATGCTTCCTGTTCATCCCGACGCCATGGGGGCAATGGCGTCTGATTCCATAAATTCACTTGTCGATCGGCGCTGGCGATTCAGCGTCACCAAAAGGTAGAGCATTTCACTTAAATCTCAAGTGTTGCTTTTGATCCAGCATAATTAAGTCTCAGTCCCGGCGTCGGCCATGGCTCGGCCGGCCTTGGCCATATCGACCAGAACGTGCCGCAATTCGCCTGCCGCCGCCAAAGGGTGTGGGTAAAAGACCCGGCAAACATCGTCGCCCGACACCAGGTCCATGCCATCGGCATCGAATCCGGCAACACGCCAGCCGTTTCCGGATGCTTTGGCGAAATGCTGTGCGTAAACGGCGATTGCGTCGAGATGGTCGGCGTTCATGTGGTCGATGGCCGATTGTTCGCGCGCCGCGAGTTCCTCGACGACCGGTCCGCTGGCGAGCAAATCCGATCGATCGAGCTGATAGGCCTTGCCGAAGCCGCCGTTGAGGTTGGCGCGTTGCGGATCGAGGCGAAAGATCGAAAAGTCGCCGAGACCGGCGTAAAGATTCGCCCTGGGATTGTGATTGAGATAACGGCGCTCGGTGCGGGCGTGTTCGGCTGATCCGCGCTCAAGCCGTGCCGCCTGGCAGATCAATGTCAGGCGCGGGTGCGCCAGCGGGTCGCCCTTGCCCGGTTCGCCGAGCAACAGGGAACAGCGCGGATCGGCAAGCAGAGCGCCGGTGTGCGCCGAAAGCATCGAAACTAGGATCAGCGGCGCGCCGTCGATGTCGGTGGCCACGCCGACCCTGCTGGCCAGCGGCGAGCCGGTTTGCGGTTCGATCACCGCCAGGGCGCCAAAGCGGGCGCTGCGCAGAAGCGTCTTCGCCAGCCGGATCGCTTCGGCGTCCGTCTCGCGGATCACGTCCGTTTTCGGCTCGTCCAAGGCAGCACCACAGTAAGTTGATCTTTCTTCTCTAGTTATCGGTCAGCAAGCTGGATTTGACAAGGTCGTCGATCTCGGCTTTCGCAAAGCCGAAACGTGCCAGAATTTCCGATGGCGACACATCCTCATTGCCTGGCATAGGGGCCAAGGTCGGTTGCGAGCTCGAGAAACGCGGCGCGGGGGCCGGGCGCTCAAATGCACCTGTCGTCACAGAGGCGTTGCGTGCCCGATTGTGCGGGTGGTGCTTCGCCTCCTGCAGCGACAGAACGGGTGCAACGCAGGCATCGGTTTGCGCGAACAGAAGGTCCCAGTCGTCGCGGGTTTTCTGCCGGATCCGATCGGTAATGGCGGCGCGCATCGGCGGCCACAGGGCCTTGTCGTACTGGCCGGACGCAAAGTGCTCGTCGAGCGGCAGCAGCCTGGCGAATTCGGCGAAGAATTGCGGCTCGAGGCAGCCAATGGCGATGTGCCCGCCATCCGCCGTCTCATAGGTGTCGTAGAACGGGGCGCCGGAATCGAGCAGGTTCGCGCCGCGCTTGTCGCTCCACAAGCCGGCCGCCGTCAAGGCGTGCAGGGGCACCGCCAGCATCGAGGCGCCGTCGACCATCGCTGCGTCGATGACGTCACCCTTGCCCGTGCGCGAACGTTGGAACAGGGCGGCCAGCACGCCGGCAATCAGCATCATGGCGCCACCGCCATAGTCGGCGACAAGGTTGAGCGGCGGGACGGGACGGCCGTCGGCATGGCCGATGGCGTGCAGCACGCCGCTATAGGCGAGGTAGGTGATGTCGTGGCCGGCGCGGCCGGCGAGCGGACCGTCCTGGCCGAAGCCGGTCATACGGCCGTAGATCAGCGCCGGATTACGCGCCTGCACCGCTTCCGGGCCGAGGCCGAGCCGTTCCATGACACCCGGGCGAAAGCCTTCGAGCAACATGTCCGCCTTTTCGGCAAGGCGCAACAACAGATCGGTGCCTTCACGGCGCTTCAGGTCGAGGCGCAGGACGGCGCGGCCATGGCGGTTGATGTTGTACTCATCAGGCAGCGACAGGAACTGGCTCGTCCCCGCCCGTTCGATGCGCAACACTTGCGCGCCCATCTCCGACAGCATCAGGCCGGCCAGCGGCACCGGGCCGAGCCCGGCCATCTCGATCACCTTCAGCCCGGCCAGCGGCCCGGTTTTAGCGGCAGCGGACAGGCCGGCGCTCATGACCTTCTATTTCGGCGCCATGCGAATGGCGCCGTCGAGGCGAATGGTCTCGCCATTCAGCATCTGGTTCTCGACGATGTGCAGGGCGAGAGCGGCATATTCGGATGGTTCGCCCAGGCGCGACGGGAATGGCACGGCGGCGCCCAGCGAATCCTGAACTTCCTGCGGCATGCCGGCCATCATAGGCGTCTTGAAGATGCCGGGTGCGATGGTGCAGACGCGGATGCCGGAACGGGCAAGATCGCGCGCCACCGGCAGCGTCATGCCGACGACGCCGCCCTTGGAAGCCGCATAGGCGGCCTGACCGATCTGGCCATCATAAGCGGCAACCGAAGCGGTGTTGACGATGACGCCGCGCTCGCCGCCCTGCAGCGGCTCGAGCTTCGACGCGCGCTCGGCAACGAGGCGGATCATGTTGAACGTGCCGATCAGATTGACCTCGATCACCTTGCGATACTGATCAAGGGGGTGGGGACCATCCTTGCCGATCGTCTTCACGCCGATGGCGATGCCGGCGCAGTTGACCAGGATCCGTGGCTGGCCAAGCTTGGCCGTAACGTCGGCGAGGGCAGCGGTCCCGCTGTCGGCGCTGCTGACGTCGCACTGGACGGCTATACCGCCGATCTCGGCCGCGACCTTGGCCGCGCGATCGATACCGACATCGAAGATGGCGACGCGGGCGCCCTTGGCCGCCAGCGCGCGCGCCGTTGCCTCGCCAAGGCCGGAGCCGCCGCCGGTGACGATCGCGATCTGGCCGTTCGGGTTCATGGCGTCATCCTTTGATCTCGGGAACAGTGGGATGGATCAGGCGCCAGATCGAAGGGAAAGGTCAAGCCATCGCCGCGGTAGGATCGGCCACCCTGGCCTGATCGGCGTGGCCGACCTCGCCCAAGAGCCTGGCTACCGCGCCCGGCGCGATCTCGTGCGACAGCAGCCGGTCGAGATCGACGGGGCGCGGCATCGAAATCTGGCCGCGCGGAATCCGCTTGAAACCGAGCGGCCCGTAATAGGGCTCGTCACCGACCAGCATTACGGCAGGTGCGCCGGCCCGGGCGGCGGCCTCCAGCGCGATCGCCACCAGCCGGCGGCCGATGCCGAGATTCTTGAAGGCCGGCCGCACCGCGAGCGGCCCGAGCATCAATGCGCGGCCGGCGCCGGCGGCGATGCGGGTCATGCGCACCGAGGCGACGACAAGGTCGCCGTCGACGGCGACAAAGGACAGCGAGCGCTCGTGCCCTCCGGCTTCACGGATCTTGTAAGCGGCCAGCACAAAGCGGCCGGGCCCGAAGGCTTCGTCGTTGATGGCTTCGATCTCGGGGTCGTGCGCCGGGGTTTCCGGCAGGTATTTCACGTCGGCAAGGCTCATGGTCGTTGCGGTCCGATACAAGGAGGAGAGGTTTGCTGCAAACGGCAGCATTCGCCAGTCAGCGCTTCATCAAGCGCGGGCGCCCTTTCGTCGTCGGTCAAACCGGATCAAAGCAAAGTCGAACATGCGGATTGTCCGCTAGCATCAATTTCCCGCCGCTGCAATCGGCCGTTTTTGTCCGTCATTTCTGCCAAGTGACGGTCTGTTCAGCACCTGACGTCTTCGACAGGGCAGCCTTGTGCCTACATCAACCAACAGGACGCAAGGAGATTTGCATGGGATTGCTGGTTGAAGGAAGATGGCAGGATCGCTGGTATGATACGGCGGACAATGGTGGCAGCTTCGTGCGGACGCAGTCGCAATGGCGCGACTGGATCACTGTTGACGGCAAGCCGGCTGAAGGCCGGACGCGCGGTTTCAAGGCCGAGCCCGGCCGCTATCACCTCTATGTCTCGCTTGCCTGTCCGTGGGCCCACCGGACGTTGATCTTTCGCGCGCTGAAGAAGCTGGAAGGCGTCATATCGGTGTCGGTGGTGCATCATTTCATGGGCGCCAACGGCTGGACGTTCGTGGCTGAGGACGGCGCCACGGGCGACACGCTTTACGGCCTCGACTTCCTGCACCAGATCTATGCCAAGGCCGATCCCGCCTATTCGGGCCGGGTGACGGTGCCGGTGCTGTGGGACAAAAAGGAGCAGACCATCGTCTCCAATGAGTCTTCCGAAATCATCCGCATGCTGAATTCAGCCTTCGACGAATGGGGCGACGCCAGCCTCGATTTCTATCCGAAGGCGTTGCGCGGCGAGATCGATCGGATCAATGCGCTGGTCTATCCCGCGGTCAACAACGGCGTCTATCGCGCCGGCTTCGCCACCACGCAACGTGCCTATGAAGAGGCGTTCGGTGAATTGTTCACAGCGCTGGATACGCTGGAGGAGCGGCTGTCGAAGCAGCGCTATCTCGTCGGCGATCGTATCACCGAAGCCGACTGGCGGCTGTTCACCACGCTGGTGCGCTTCGATCCGGTCTATGTCGGCCATTTCAAATGCAATCTGCGCCGTATCGCCGACTACCCGAACCTGTCCAACTATCTGCGCGATCTCTATCAGGTGCCTGATGTGGCCGGGACGGTGAATCTGCATCATATCAAGGCGCATTATTACGGCAGCCACCAGACAATCAATCCGACGCGGATCGTGCCTGTCGGACCGGATCTGGATTATGCCGCACGGCATGACCGGGCGCGCTTCGAGAAAGCGGCAGCCTGATCTACCAGTAGGGCGAGGGCTGCTCGCCGTCAAAAACCTCGGCGATCCGGCGCAGCGTCGCCGGCGTCGTGCCCTGCGGCAAGCCGTCGAGCGGGAAGAAGCCGGCTTCGGCGATTTCGTGGTCCGGCAGCTTCGGCGCCGTCTGGCTGAAATGCTCGAGCAAATAAAAGCCGACATGGTCGCGGCGGCTGGAGCGGCGGTTGAAATGCATCGATTTGAGCACCGGCGGGGCGGTGAGAGCGATGTTGCCTTCCTCGGCCAGTTCACGGGCCAGTGCCTCGTTCATCGTCTCGCCGACTTCGACGCCGCCGCCGGGAAGCTGCCAGCCCGGTACATAGGTATGGCGAATAAGGAAGACGGACCTGGACGCCCTGTCGTGGATCAAGCCGCGCACGCCAAGCGTCATCGGCCTCCGCAGCACGAAATAGAGATGGAACAGCCTGGCCCTCAAACCTGGCCAGCCGGTCTGGCGGAAGGCATCTTCAGGGCTCGTCATTGATAGCGAAACCGTGGGTGGAAAGCCGCGCGCGGGTCGCCTATGAAGGTTGTATGTTCAGGCTCGCGCATATTTCCGATGTCCATCTGGGGCCGCTCCCCGATGTATCCTATCGCGATCTCGCCTCCAAGCGCGTGCTCGGCTATGTCAACTGGCAGCGCAACCGCCGCCGCCATATGCATGATGCGGTGATTGACACGATCGTCGCCGACATCAAGGCGAACACGCCTGACCACCTCGCCGTCACCGGCGACCTGGTCAATCTGGCGCTCGACGGCGAGATCGAGATGGCCAGGCACTGGTTGGAGACGCTGGGGCCGGCGCATGATGTTTCGGTCGTTCCGGGCAACCACGACGCCTATGTGCCAGGCGCCTTCGACAAGGTCTGCCGATCCTGGGCGGCGTGGATGAGCGGCGACGGCGTCAACACGCCGGTCGATCGTAACGCATTTCCCTATCTGCGCGTGCGCGGCAACGTCGCGCTGATCGGTGTCTCGACGGCGCGCGCCACGGCACCCTTCATGGCCAATGGTTTCTTCATGGAAGGCCAGGCGAAGCGGCTCGGCAAAATCCTCGGGGATACCGCCGGACAGGGGCTGTTCCGCGCCATCATGATCCATCATCCGCCGGTGCGCGGCGCGGTCCCGCAGCACAAGCGGCTGTTCGGCATTGCCCGCTTCAACAAGATCATTCGCCGCCACGGCGCCGACCTTGTCCTGCACGGCCATTCACATCTGCCGTCGCTGTTCTTCATCGGCGATCGCGGCGTCAGGATCCCAGCGGTCGGCGTCGCCGCCGCCGGCCAGGCGCCGGGCGGCAAGAACCCGGCGGCGCAGTACAATCTGTTCGACATTGACGGCGAGACGGGCAATTGGCGGATCCGGCTGACGCGGCGCGGCCTGACCGGGCCGTCCATGCCGCCATCCGATCTGCAGACGCTGGAACTCGGTGCCGTGACTGGCGCCGCTATGGCCGCAAGCTGACTACCATGGCGACGATGCGGTCCCAGAACAGGACGATGGACACGAGAAGACCGACCAGGGCACCGGCAGCCACAAGGCCAAGCCCGGACAGAAAGGCCGACCAGCGTTTGCCGCGCGCCGTCGCGTGCAGCGGCGGTTCGGCTTCCGGCACATAGGCACGTTTCATGCCGGCGACGGCCGGTTCGACGCCGCCTTCCAGCATCCTCTGACGCTCGACAATGCGCTCGGCGACATAGCGTGTCACGGAATCGGCAACCGGCTTCGTCTCGGTGGATTCGGCAAGCACCACCCGGCCGATACCAGTGTCCTTGAGGAAGCGATAGGTCCGGCGGTCGCGCCCCATGGCGACATGACTGATGGCGTCGATCCACAGGCGCGGCTGCAAGCCGGACGAGACGACAAAGTCGAAATTGTCCATGTCGGCCGGAACATCGGCAAAAACCGGTGCCAGTTCGGCGGCGAGCAGATCGAGGCGCATGCGATGCGCCTCGCGCATGTCGACGACGACATCGTCGCGGTCGGCGAAGGCATTTTTGACATCACGGATGGCATCGGACAGTTTCTTCGACTGGTCGATGGTCTTCTCGCCTGCTTCCTTCATCGGCGTCTGCCTCGTGGGTTTGGTTAACACCGGGTTAACACAGCCGCCGGCAAAATGCACTGGCGAGATCGACGGCCCTGGGGTGCCCAGGAAGGTTGTCGTGCGCGAAAAATCAGCTGGCTGCTGCGGCGAATTTCTGGCGATGTGGCCTGGCGCGACGATTGGTGTTGCGGCGAATGATCTCGGCAACAAGGTCGGGGGCTTCCTCAGCCAGCATATGGCCGGCCTCCAGCACGTGGTGCACGTGAAAATGCGCCGGCAGGTCATCCGCCTGGGTAAAGGGCAGCACCGCATCGTTGGTTCCCCATGCCACCATCACCGGCATGTTCAGTCCATCGAGGCGATCGTGCGGGATGACGCCTTGCCGACCGTCCACGGTCATGGCGGCTGCGATCTCGACGAGCTTTTCGAGTTGGCCGGGTCGCCTGCGCATTTCCCAAAGGGTGTCGACCGTATGTTCGAGCGGCACGGCTGAAGGTCCCGACATGACGGCGAGGCAGGAGCGGATCTCGGACCGATCCGAGGCTTCGGCATAGCGGCGCAACAGCGGTCCATTGATTTCGGGGCCAAGGCCGCCCGGCGCCAGAAGCGTCAGCGAGGCTATCTTTTCGGGCTCGGCCAGCGCCATCAGCGCCGCCACGGCACCGCCCATTGAGTGGCCCACGAGATGAACGTGCTTCAGGCGACGCTCCGAGAGATCGGCGAGCACGGCCTTCGCCGCCACCCTGGCCGGACCGGCGGCGAAAAAATCGAGCGACATCCCGTGCCCAGGCAGATCATAGGCCAGCGTATGCGTGAGAGGCGTCAAGGCGGAAATCACCTCGCGCCATACATCATGGCAGCCGCCGAAACCGTGCAGCAGGACGATGGCCTTCGAGCCAACACCCTCTTCGGCGGCAAAAAGTGATGCGGTCATGAAAGCTGATTTTTTGTTATTGCAGAATGCGCGACACCAATGGTGGCTGAATTGCTCCTAGTCCAACGTGATGACCAGTAAAATTTTCGCGATTTGTACGGTTGTGTACAGAACTTGGCGACCAATCGGCAATCGGCGATCGAGCGCAGGAAATCCATCGGGACGCGGCGCAGCCAGTGCGCGGACGTCGATGGTGTCAGCTTGGGCTGCCGAGCCCGGCGGCGCGGAGTGCCTGGACCAGCCGGTCGGTCAGGTCGGCCGGATATTTCCGCTCGACGAAAGTCGCCCGCGGATCGGCGGCAAATTTGGGGAACTCGGTGGTCAGCTGTTTCAGCAGCGTGCTCACCAGGTGGTCCTGTCCGGCTGCCTTGGCGCCGACCAGCCGTGCCGCCAGATAGTGTGATTTCGTTGCCGTCGTTCTCAGTGCCATGCTGGCCGCGACTGCCTTGTTCATGTCGCCGAGCATGAGCTCACCGACGAACAGCCCATAATCCCACCATGTCGGGTGCCCGCTGAAGGTCTCCGCCGCATGATCGAGGATCGGCGTTCCCTCGGCATATCGCCCGGCAAAGATCAGCCCGTAGCCGTAAGCGGCGGCCATGCCGAGGTCGTAGGGGTTGAGTTCATAGGCCTTGCGCATCCAGCGGATCGCTTCGTCCGTATTGCCGAGGCGCGAACTGACATAGCCGTAGGAGCGATGGGCATAAGGGCTGGTCGGACCCATCTGCACGCCGCGATGGGCAAACTCGACGGCTGTCTCAATCGTCGCATTGGGCGGATAGGCGTAATGATCGGACACCGCCTCGAGATGCAGGGAAGCAAGTTCCGAATAGACGAGCGAGGACTTGGTTCCACCATTGGCCAGCCTCTCGAGGCAACGGTAGGCTGCCTCATGGGTCCTGGCGTTCTGGTCGAGATAATATTTGCCGTTGAGCAGCAGACATTGCGTCAGGCCGTTTGGCGTGCCGGTCTGCTCGATATAGTTGTAGATGGTGCCGGAGGCGGGGAGTGCCGAGCTCAGCATGTCGGCGATACGGTCTTCGACCGCGGCAGGTGCGCTGTCGGCGGGGGTGAGATTGCGCGATAGAAGCACCCGTCCGGACGCCATGCTTTGCAGTTCGATCGTGATGTCGCCCGCGTCCGGTCCGGGCAGGACGTCGAATATGAAGCTCGCAGCGTCGTCAGCCGGATCGCCGACGGTGTCGCGGCCGATGAAGTCGATGGTATCGAAGCCACTCAGGCCGGCGCGCAGCGATGCGGCGACACGGCTGGCGTCGGGGCCGTCAGCCTTGAGTCCGATATAGACTTGCGGAAGGGCGTCAGCCCTTGCCGATGCCGTGACGCTTGCGCTTGCGCCAGCGATCTCCGGCGTTGCCGAGATGTCGCCGCCTGCCAGCAAGGCAGTGCTGCCCTGGCGAAGGATCAGTACGCCCAGCATGGCGATGACCAAGGCGATCGCCATCCAGAAAAAGCGGAGATGGCGCGCCACCGAGGGGGCAGGCGAAATCGGTACGGAAGCCAGAGACATCGCGTCCAGCATGCCCGTGCCGGCTTCGTTGGACCGATCGGCGGATACGACGCCGTCCAGCCTGAGTTCGGGAACAGCCTCGGCAATATCCGGCAGGCGGATCGCGTTCAATTCATAGGCAGGAACATAGCCGCCGCGCGGAATGGCGATGCGGACCGGCTCGGCAACGCCCTCATTGGCAAAATAGTGCTGCAGAAGCTCGCGCAGCCTGCCTGCCTGCACCCGCACCACGGCATCGGTGGACGGATCGAAATCGCCGTCCTTGCCGAAAACATCCATGGCGATGGAGAAGCCCTTGAGCCTGTCGGCTTCGCCGGCCTGTTCACGTTCGACAAGATAACGCAGCAGCTTGCGCGCGCGTTCGGATCGTCCGAACGTTTGGCTGGCAAGCAGTCGCTCCAGTGTCTCGCGCACTGCGGGGGCGGCAGGCGTGGCATGCTGCAAGTGTCGATCCTCTCGAAGTCGGCACAGGTTGAGGCGCGATCATATAGGTCCCGCACCACCACACAAGTATACACCCCGTTATGCGATCACGTACCCACCGGATAATTCCGCGGTGGTTAATGGCCCGAAAGATCGGAACCGTTCACCAGGTTGGAAGGGTTCCGATCTTTGTTCCCGTCGGGCGTCAGCCGGCTTTTTTACCGACGATACGGTTCGCGGCAGACATCACCGCCTCCAGTGAGGCGGCGACGATGTTGGTGTTGATGCCGGCGCCGAACAGCTTGCCCTGGGGATACTCCATCTCGACATACGAAATGGCTGACGCGTTCGAGCCGCGCTGCATCGAGTGCTCGGAATAGTCGAGCACCGACATCTCGACGCCGACATGGCGCGACAGCGCATCGACGAAGCCGTCGATCGGACCGGTGCCTGTGCCGGAGATCGTCACTTCCTTGCCATTGTCCAGGATGACCGCCTCGACGACGCGCCGGCCCTTGATTTCGGTGCTGGGATAGGTGTGGTGATCGAGGAATTTCAGCCGCGCGGCCGGCTGATCGACATAGGTCTCGAGAAAGCGCTCGTAGATACGCCTGGCCGGCACTTCCTTGCCCTCGGCGTCGGTGATCGCCTGGATTTCCTGGCTAAATTCGATCTGCAGATTGCGCGGCAAGTTGAGGCCGTAATCGGCCTGCAGCACATAAGCGATGCCACCCTTGCCGGACTGCGAGTTGATGCGGATAATGGCTTCATAGCTGCGGCCGACATCGGCCGGATCGATCGGCAGATAGGGCACTTCCCACAGGCTCGTATTGGCCTTCTTCAGCGCCTTCATGCCCTTGTTGATGGCATCCTGGTGCGAACCGGAAAAGGCGGTGTAGACGAGTTCGCCGACATAGGGGTGGCGCTCGGGGATCTTCAACTGGTTCGAATATTCGTAGACGTCCTTCATCCGGTTGATGTCGGAGCAGTCGATCAACGGATCGACACCTTGCGTGTACATGTTCAGCGCCAGCGTGACGATGTCGACATTGCCGGTGCGCTCGCCATTGCCGAACAGCGTGCCTTCGACACGGTCGGCGCCGGCCATCAGGCCGAGTTCGGTGGTGGCGATGCCGGTGCCGCGGTCATTGTGCGGATGCAGCGAGACCAGCAGGTTCTCCCGGTTGTCGAGGTTGCGGCACATCCACTCGATGCGGTCGGCATAGATGTTGGGTGTCGACATCTCGACCGTCGAGGGCAGGTTGACGATCAGCTTGTTGTCCGCCGTCGGCCTGACGATCTCGGTGACGGCGTTGCAGATCTCCAGCGCCACTTCGAGTTCGGTGCCGGTAAAGCTCTCCGGCGAATACTCGAAGCGAAAGCCTCCGCCGGCCTTGGCCGCCATGTCGGTGATCATCTTGGCGGCGTCGGTGGCGATCCGCTTGATGCCGCCGACGTCCTTTTCGAAGACGACGCGACGCTGCAGCTCGCTGGTCGAATTGTAGAAATGGACGATCGGGTTGGTGGCGCCCTTCAGCGCCTCGAAGGTGCGGGTGATCAGCTCCGGCCGGCACTGCACCAGCACCTGCAGCGAGACATCGGCGGGCACGTTGCCTTCCTCGATGCACCAGCGGGCAAAGTCGAAATCGGTCTGCGAGGCCGACGGGAAGCCGATCTCGATCTCCTTGAAGCCCATGTCGAGCAGCAGGCCGAACATGCGTGCCTTGCGCTCATGGCCCATCGGATCGATCAGCGCCTGGTTGCCGTCGCGCAGGTCGACCGAGCACCAGATCGGCGCCTTGTCGATGACCTTCGAGGGCCATGTGCGGTCGGTGAGGCCGACGGTCGGATAGGGCTGATATTTGCGGGCTGCGTCGGACATGCCCTTGTTCTGGATGCTTCGTTCCGCATCCTTGCCGGCTACCGCGGCATCGGAACGGATTTCTTCTCGTGCGTTCATCGTCGTTTCTCCCGGCGGCTCATGGATCCACCTTCAGGTGGATTGATGGCGAGCGGCGCCTTTACCAGAATTTCGTTCGCTTGATGTGATTGCCAAGGAGCATGCGCTTGCGCGGCGGTTCGACCGCCGGGCGCTCCTTCAGCGAACCCGGCGATCGCCGATAAGGCCGAGAAGAAGCAGGGTCGAAGCCAGCGCGCGCACGGTCTCGCCGGAAAAACCGGTCGGACGGGAAGCGTTGGTGGTGCGCGTGTTCATGGCTGATCTCATATAGGAGCGGCTTGTGGGAGGCAAGTGGGGCCGCATTGCGAGTAATGCTGATGACTGCGAGTTCGGCAGTGTTGGCAGCTTTTGTGCCGGCAGCTTTCCACGATAGGAATTTTTTCTTGACTCGGTGACCTCAGCTATGGTACATATTCGTCCATGGTGCTGATCTGCGCCAGTGACCCGCCGCACAGGCGGGTTTTTCGTTTGATGCTCCGTCAGCCAACGCGCCGAAGGCTCCGAGGGAACCCGAGTTCGGTGCCTTGGCATTGCTGGCCGGATCTTGCTGGATATTGTCCCCACCGCACGTGCCCTTCCCCAGGCGCTGCAAATGCGCCAGACTTGGGCATCGACGGGTTGCGATGGGGTTGTCCATGAATTTCGTGTTCTTCTCGCCGCATTTTCCCGCCAACGGCGCGGATTTCTGCGACCGTTTGAAGAAGGCCGGAGCCAGGGTGCTCGGCATCGGCGACGCACCCTATGACGCACTCGACGCCAAGCTGAAGGCGGCGCTTTCGGAATATTACCGTGTCGCCGACATGGAAGACTACGATCCGGTGTTCCGGGCGATGGGGCATTTCATCCACAAATGGGGCCGCATCGACCGTTTCGAATCGCTCAATGAACATTGGCTGGAGCTGGAAGCCAACATCCGCTCCGACTTCAACATCTACGGCACCAAGCTCGATTTCGTGAAGAATCTGAAGCGCAAGAGCCGCATGCGCGCCTTCTTCCGCAAGAGTGGCGTCGACACCATCGCGCAGCGCAAATGCTCCGACCGTGCCGGGGCCATGACTTTCATCCGGCGCGTCGGCTATCCGGTGGTGGTCAAGCCCGACAGCGGTTCCGGCGCATCGAACACCTTCAAGATCTCCAACGCCAAAGAGCTCGACCAGTTCTTCCGGGACAAGCCCGAGGACGTGACCTTCGTCATGGAGCAGTTCATCGAGGGACTGGTGGTGACTTATGACGGGCTGGTCAACCGCGACGGCGAGGTGGTGCTGGCGGCCAGCCACCGCTATGACCAGAGCATCATGGAGGTGGTCAACAAGGACCGCCACATGAGCTACACCTGCTTTCCCAAGGTTAGACCGGCGATCGAGGAGGCCGGCCGCAAAATACTGAAGGCGTTCGACGTGCGCGAACGCTTCTTCCACATCGAGCTGTTCGAGACCAAGGACGACCGGGTCATCGCGCTGGAGGTCAACATGCGCCCGCCCGGCGCCTGGATGACCGATGCGATCAACTATACGTTCGACGTCGACGTCTATGCGGCATGGGCCGATATGGTGGTCAGAGATGCCGCCGGCGGCCCTTACGAGGGCAAATACTTCACCGCCTATGCCAGCCGCAAGCGACGCCTCCACTATTTGCACAGCCATGAGGACGTGCTAGCCGCGCACCGCGACAAGATCGTCCACCATCAGGCCATCGAAGAGGTTTTCAGCCGCGCCATGGGAAATTACGCCTATCAGATGCGCTCGAAGGACGAAGCAGCGTTGCGCGAGGCAGTCGCCTATATCCACGCGGAAAAGGCGTGAGGCGATGGACATTTCCTATCACAAGAATTTCTCGAGCCAGCTCGGCCGCGACATGGAATACAAGCGCTACGGCCATGCCGGCCGGCCGGTGGTGGTGTTTCCGACCTCGCAGGGCCGGTTCTACCAGTTCGAGGATTCCGGCGGCGTAGGCGCACTGGCCGAATTCATCGACACCGGCCGCATCCAGCTGTTCACGGTCGACGGCGTCGATTCGGAATCCTTCTTCGACAAGCATGCGGACGCCGCGCACCGCATCGCCCGCCACGAGGCCTATTTCCGCTATGTGCGCGAGGAGGCGCTGCCGGAGTTCCTGTCAGCAGCCGAGCAGGCCAATGGCGGCCGCAAGCTGAAGCCGCTGTTCTCGGGCTGTTCGATGGGCGGCTATCACTCGTCGAACTTCGTCTTCCGCTTTCCCGAACTTGCCAGCGGCGTCATCGCGCTGTCGGGCGTCTATTCGGCGCGCGACTTCTTCGGCAAAGCGCTCGAGGGCGACATTTTCTACAACTCGCCGCTGGACTATCTGCCCGGCATCGTCGATCCCAAACTGCTGACCCGGCTGAAGGCGCTCAGGCTGATCTTCTGCTGCGGGCAGGGCGCATGGGAAGAGCGGATGCTGGTCGAGACGCGCAGGTTGGAACAAATCCTGCGCGACAAGTCCATTCCCGCCTGGGTCGATTATTGGGGTGGCGATGTCAGCCACGACTGGCCGTGGTGGCACAAGCAACTGGTCTATTTCTTCGGCCGCTGGCTGGATGAGGACCTGATGCACAGGCTCGATTGATAGCGGGGGCCGTCCGCTGACTGCTACCCTTCCTGCGGCACTGCCTGGACGTCGACACTTTCACCTGAAGCCGATCCGCGACGCAGGCCAAGGAAGACGACGATGGCGGTCATGACGGTGATTGCCGCCAGCACGATCAGCAGCCTGTCGAACGCCGTCTCGTAGGCCTGGACCAGAACAGCGGCTCCGGCTTGGGGCAGATGTTGTGCTGCTTCGCCGAGATTGCCGGTCACCAGCAGCTGGGCTGCCGCCGCCGCCTCCGTCGAAGATGCCGTTTCCTCGGCGGCGACCTGCGCGGCGGTAAAGCCGGAAAGGGTCGCCATGACGATCGCGAGCGCCACACCCTCGCAGGCGACGCGGGTGGTGTTGAAGATGCCGACCGCCATGCCGGCGCGCTCTCTCGGCACGACACTGACGGCAAGCCCGTCCATCAATCCCCAGGGCAGGGCGATGCCGACGCCGATCAGCATCAGCGGCGCCACCAGCGCACTATCGACCGGTGGTGTCAGGCTCAGCCAGACAAGCCCGGCGGCAGCGACAAGCAGGCCGACGCCGCAGATCGTGGCCGGCGCGATCCAGCGCGCCAGCTGTCCGGCGAGCATCGGCAGGATCAGCAGCGGGCCTGATAGGCAGATCATCAATTGCCCGGCCTTGATCTCGCTCATGCCCTCGATGCCGATGAAGCGGATCGGCAACAGGACGAGCAGGACGACGAAGGCGTAAGCGGGTGCCGCAGCTAGAAACTGGACGCCGACGAAGCGGGGATAGGCAAATAGCGTGAGGTCAAGCATCGGCCGTTGTGCGCGCCGCTCGACAAAGACGAAGGCGACAAAACAGATCACAGAAGCGGCCAGAAGCGTGATGACGAGGGGATCGGCCCAGCCGCTCTGCGGGGCCTGGAGCACGCCATAGGTCAGCGACGCCAGCGCGATCGTGAAGGTGCCGGCTCCCGCCCAGTCGAGGCCAGTCGCATCCGGGTCTCGCGATTCCCTGACGGTGCGCAGGCCGAGCATGGCGGCGGCAATCGCGAGTGCTGCAACCAGAAGAAAAATCGACCGCCAGCCGAATGCAGAGATGAGCAGGCCCGACGCGATCGGGCCGAAGGCGAGGCCGATGCCGAAACTGGTGCCGAGGAAGCTGAAGGCGCGCAGCCGCAATGGCCCTTCGAATTCCTGGGCGAGTGCCGAGGCGCCGCCAGCGAAGGCGGCCGCACTGCCGATCCCCTGCACGGCCCGTAAAATGTCGAACCAGATGATGTCCGGCGCCAGCATCGCGCCCAGCGACGCCAGGACATAGAGGGAGAGGCCGACGAGGAAGAGGCGCTTGCGGCCGTGATTGTCGGCCAGAGCGCCCGACGCCATCAGGGTGGCGCCGAAGGTCAGCATAAAGGCGTTGGTCACCCAGTTGAGCTCGATCGGACTGCCGCCGAGATCGGCCGCGATGTGCGACAGAGCGACGGCCGGACCGGTGAAGGTCAAGGGCATCGTCATCGCGGCAAGGCACACGGACAAGAGCACGAGCCATCTCTCGGCAGAGCCGGTTGTGGTCCTAGAAGTCATGGATTTCCCTATCTGAAACAGCACTCGCCGGTCGGCCGCGCGTTTGCGGAGCCGGTCGTGACGACAAGATAGGTCGTCGGCATTTCAGGAAGAATGGTGTTATATCTCCTGGTATATCGGACTGAAACGCTCGAATGGAATGACACGATGGATCGTCTCAACGGGCTCCTGGCCTTCGCCCGCACCGCCGAATTCGGCAGTTTCGTCGCTGCAGGGCGGGCGCTCGGCATCTCGGCTTCCGCCGTCGGCAAGAGCGTCGCGCGGCTCGAACAGGAGCTCGGCGTGCGGCTCCTGCAGCGCAGCACGCGGCGCATTGGCCTGACGGAAGAGGGCAGACTGTTCAACGAGCGCGTGCGCCGCATCCTCGACGACATCGGCGATGCCGAGGCGATGCTGTCGCGGACACGGGAAACGCCGCATGGGCGGCTGCGCATATCCACTCCGATCGTCACCTATCATTTGCTGCTGCCGGTGCTGTCGGAGTTCATGGCCCGCTATCCGGAGATAGAGCTCGACATCGATTTCAACGACCGGATCGTCGACGTGATCGACGAGGGCATCGATGTCGCGATCCGAAGCGGCGAGCTGCCCGATTCACGCTTGGTGTCCAGGCCCGTTGCGCCCTTTCGCATGCTGTTGTGCGCGGCGCCCTCCTACCTCGACCGCCATGGCACACCCGGCGAGCCGGCTGATCTCATCAGGCATTTCGGCATAAACTTCCGCTTCCTCAACAGCGGCAGGCTGTTGGAGTGGCCGTTCATTACCGGAAGCGCCCAACCGCAGATCCGCTCGATGCTGACCTGCAACAACATGGAAGCGTTGAAGGGCGCCACACTCGCCGGCCTCGGCATCGCCTGCATGCCGAATTTCCTGATCCGCGAGGTGCTGCACGAAGACAGGCTGCGCACCGTCCTTGACGATCATGTTGATGGCCGCGGCCAGTTCCGGATGCTGTGGCCCTCCAATCGCCATTTGTCGCCGAAGGTGCGCGTCTTCGTCGACTTCCTTCCCGAGCGGCTTGCTGCGACAAGCGGTTCGTAGCCAACTCATCGAATAAATATGATTATTATTATCATGTTTCTGTGGAAACATCGGAGCGGCTGTGGCATGCCGCTGACGGTGAGGGTGCCGCGCGGCGCCTTGCCCCGAACTGTTTCGAAGGACTTGAGCGATGGACCAACTGAGCGCGCAAACCCGGATCAGCGACGCGGCGATCAGGTTGGTGATGGATCGGCTGCGCGCAGAGCACAGCGAATTCGAGATTGACACTGGCGTTGCCGACCAGTGGGAGCTCCGCCTCTATTACGGCTCGTTGAGCGCTACGCTCGATGATGAAAGCGTGCTGATCCGGGTCGCGGCGACCGACGAAACCTGCCTCTCCTACATGAAGATGACGGTTGCCGGCCATGTCGCCGAACATCTCGGCACGACCAGGGGCATCCATTGGCAAGGTGACGGCAGCGACGCCGGTACGCCGGTCTTCTTCCGCGAGATCGCGGTGATGTCGTCAACGCGGATATCGGCGCACATGCAGCGTCTGCGCTTCGCCGGCAAGGATCTCGGCCGATTTACCCATGGCGGCCTGCACATGCGGCTGCTGCTGCCGCCGCCTGGCCGCCGGCTGGTTTGGCCGACGATGGGCGCTGACGGCTTGATCGTCTGGCCTTCTGGCGACGATGCGCTTGCCGTGCGGGTCTACACGATCCGGGCGGTGGACGCCGCAAGCGGTTGGCTCGACGTCGATTTCGTGTTGCATCCAGGCCAGGAGACGCCCGCCGCCGCCTTCGCGCAAAGCGCACAGGCAGGAGACGTGATCGGCATGATCGGACCCGGTGGCGGCGACGCCCCGGTGGCGCAGACCTTGCTTCTGCTCGGCGACGACACCGCACTGCCAGCCATCGGCCGGATTTTGGAGCATTTGCCGGCGTCAACCCGCGCCGAGGCACTGATCGAGGTCGATGGCCCGGATGACCGGATCGCGCTGGCGCAAGGGGACAATATCGATATCACCTGGCTCTACCGGCACGGCCGAGAGGCCGGCACCGCCGGCCTATTGTCGACCGCCTTGCGTGAGCGCAATCACATGGCGCTTGCCGACGGCCTGTACGTCTGGGCAAGTTGCGAATTCGGCGATTTCCGGGAGATACGCAACATCGTGCGCAAGCAGTGGGGTCTGCCGCGCGACCGGCACCTGGTCACCGCCTACTGGCGCCGCGACGCGCAAAGCGAGGATGAGGGCGGCGAGGAATAATCCGCGGCTTATGACCGTCTCCGGCGGCGATTTTGCCTATTGCCTGACGCTTCTCGCCACCAGCCGCGCGACGCTCGGGCCGACCAACAGCACGATCAGGAAGCGTGCCGATTGCAGCGCCATAACGAAGGAGATGTCGACGTTCTGCGCGGCGGCGGCGATGATGGCGATGCTGTCCATGCCGCCGGGGCTGGTCGCCAGATAGGCGGTCAGCGGATCGATGCCCAGGAGATGGCTGATCATGAAGGCAAGGCCGCCGCAAAAGGCGATCAGCGCCACGATCGAGGCGATGATCTGCGGCAGCGCGCGTGTCGCATGGCGCAGGATCGCCCTGGTGAAATTCAGCCCGATCGACCAGCCGACCATGGCGTAGCTGACAGCCAGCAGCCATTCCGGCAATTGCATTTCCACGCCCAAGCCGAGATGGACGACGGTGCCGAAGACGAAGGTGCCGAGAAAGAAGGGCGAAGGCAGCCGGCACAGCTTTCCCGCCAAGCCGCCGATAAACGCGATGCCGATGGTGGCGGCGAAGGCTTGGGCATCGATCGGCGGAAACCAGACGATGGCGGGGATTTCGACGCCCGAGGTGTCGACCCACATCTTGGCAACGAGCGCTGCCGTCATCGAGACGAAGATGACGCGCAGATACTGCATGAAAGCGACGAGGCGCTGGTCGGCGCCGAAGGCACCGGCCATCAGCACCATGGCGGTGGCCGCACCCGGCGACGAGCCCCAGACAGCGGTGGTGCCGGGCAGGATGCGCCAGCGGCTGATCAGCCAGCCGAGCAGGCTGGAGGCCGTGACGGTCGCCACCACCACGCCGAGAAACAGCGGCCATTCCTTGTAGAAGACCGGAAAGATGTCGGCCGAGATCGACGCCGCGACGAGGCAGCCGACGATCGCCTGGGCGGCGCCGAACAGAAGGCGCGGCACGCGCACCGTGGCGCCATTGGTGCCGGCGACGATGGCCGCCAGCATCGGCCCGATCAGCAGTGCCGCCGGCAGGGTGGCGAGTTCCAGCGCGCCGGCAAACAGCATGGAAACAACCAGCAGGGCAAGCCACTGCCAGAGCTTGCGCATCCGCGCCATGCGCCCGAGTGTGGGCAGGTCCGGGGAGGGCTGCTCGGCCGAGGAATCCATGTTTCGCTCTTAGACCCGCAGGGCGAAAAATGCGAACCGCGATTCATAGAAAACTATTGTTTCACCCGTCCAGGTGTCGAGTAACAGGTTTCATAAGCCGGCGTCGAACCGTTGCTCGATCTCATTGCGACCCATGCGGTCGAAATCGTCGGGGACGGAAAACTGGCCGGCCATAAAACCGACCCGTCGCGCCTGCAGAGCCGGTTGTTCGATCGGCACGATTCTGGCCAACGGCTTGCCGGCTTTGGCAATAACAAACGACTCGCCTTGGGCTGCACGTCTCACAAGGCGCGACAGATGGGCTTTCGCATCGCGAATGTTTACTGTCTGCGTCCAGATTGCTCCTCAAAGTTGGCATCGAACTCACCCCGTCTTGCCGTCAGCCAGCCCGAAACCGCCGACGGGGTGGGTTTCGACCTGGAATTCAAAACCGGCGATGAACGGCCGCGCCTTGGCGATCGCCGCCTGGACTTCGGGAAGCTGCAGCGAGGCCTTGTGGCTTTCGGCGTCGGTCCACACTTCGGTGACCCAGATCGCGTCGGCATCGGCGGGGTCGCGCGCGATGATATAGCTCAGGCAGCCTGGCAGGGCGCCTGTACTGTCGCGCAGGAGGTCCATGACCGCGTCGCGCTGGCCGCGCGCCGCCCGCATCTTGCCGATCAGTCCATACATTCCGTTGTCTCCCTTTGAGATTTCGACAAGAGCGTGCAGATCGCCAGTATGCCGATAGCCGCTCAAGGCATCAACTGGCCGCCATTCACCTCGATGACCTGGCCGGTGATGTAGCCGCTGAGAAGATCGGAAGAGAGGAACAGATAGGCGCCGACGCAATCCTGCGCCGTGCCGGCGCGTCCCTGCGGAATGGTGGCGACCATGCCTTTGATCTGCTCGTCGGTCGAATAGCGCTCGTGGAACGGGGTGAGAATGGTGCCGGGCGCCACCGCGTTGACGCGGATGCCGAAGCCGATCAGTTCCTTGGCCATGCCGCGCGTCACATTGGAGACGAAGGCCTTGGCCGAGCCGTAAAGCCCGGCGCCGCCGCCGGCGCCATTGCGGGCGGCGATCGAGGAGGTGTTGACGATGAAGCCGCCCTGTTTCTTGAGCCACGGGATCGCCTTGCGCGAAGCAGTCAGTACCGAACGGGCGTTGAGGTCCATCACAGCGTCGTAATGCGCCTCGGTCTGCTCGGCATAGGGAATGCGGCCAAGCATGCCGCCGGCATTGTTGACCAGCCCGTCGAGGCGGCCGAAATATTGCGCGCTATCCTCGACGACGCGCTCGACATCGGCGGCAACGGAGAAATCGCCCTGAACGAGAAACACCTCGCCGCCCTTGTCGGCAATCGTCAGGCCGAGCTTCTCGGCGGCGTCTTGACTCGAATTGTAGTGCAGCGCCACCTTGCATTTCTGCGCTGCATAGGCCAGCGCGAGCGCCGCTCCGATGCCGGTCGACGCACCGGTGACCAGCACTGCCTTGCCGGCAAGATCGGGTATGCTGAGTGTGGTGGCTGGCACGGTTCTTCCTCCGGGACGTCTGCCTGTCCTTCGTAGGCCCTTGCCACCCGGGTGTTCAAGCCTTTGAGCAATTCAAGGAAACGTGTGGAAACGGTTTCCCGGGAAAAGGAGTAGCGCTTTCCCTCGGGGAATTTGCGCCAAGCAAACCGCTCTACGGGTGCAGATAGGCGTAACCTTGGCCTTGCAGTTCGGCGAGTTTGACGACGCCGCCCTTGTCGGCGGCATGAAACCCGGCGAGCAGGTCGGGGAGCGAAATATCCATGCCTTGCATGGTGTTGGCGCAAGCATGGGATTCCAGCCCCTGCCGCACCAGGCCGGCGAAGCGCCCGGAAATCGCGGCCGATATTCCCTTCGACTTGAAGCTGGCCAAGGCCGGACCATGCACGACCAGCACGATGTCGACATTGCCGCCGGTGCCCTCATAGTGGTTCTTGATGTTGCCGAGCACGAAATTGACCTTGTCGGTGTCGCTCAAGTGGTAGGCGACTTTTTGCCCTGTGGGCTCGGTGGCGGCTGCCTGTGCTGCCCGCAAACCAAGAAGCGTTCCGGTTCCGGCAAGAACCGCGCGGAACATGTCGCGCCGACGCATGGCATCCTCCTTCGCTTGGCGGCCCGCCGCGAATTGCGTGGCTGCGGCCGCAATACTAGCATAAATTGATGTTGCGTCCTGTCGATGCGGAGGAGAGATCACGTGGCGTTCAGGGCAGGGGAATGGAAGACAATTGCTGGCGCGGCGCTGATTGCCACGCTTGCCGGCTCGGCCTTCGCCGATGATGCACTCAAGCTCACTGAACTCAGTCCCAACGGCACTGACGCCTGTTTCGGCCGCGTCTATGATGCGGCGCATCTCAAGGCGCACCCGAAGCAGAAGGTGGCGCGGATCTTCTTCTACTACGGCCATGATCCGGTCAGCCGGCCGAATGAAGAGCCGACCGTGAATTCCGACACTTCTTACAATGCCTTCATCGCCACCTCCGTGCGCGGCGCCAAGGCGCCGGAATGGGCCGGCGGCTGGTGCAATCATGTGTCGGAGGACGGCAAGACAGGCCCCATCCATTGCGGTATGGAGTGCGACCGGACGCTTGCATCGCTGAAGGTCGACGACAAGGGCCGGCTGCTTCTCTCGGATCTGCAGCCCGACATCTATCTCGATGCCGGATCGGAAGAGGAGCTTGGCGCAGCGGAGTATGACAGGCAGGCGCTCGGCTCGGAGGACGACAATTTCCGCCTCGACCCGATGCCGGCGGCGACCTGCAAGGCCGAGTTCGCGCGCATCGATCCGATCGCCCCTGCGCTCGGGGCTCCACTGCGCGAGCGGCTGAAGCCGGACCAGGCATTCTGCTATGGGCGCGACTACGATGCAGCGCATCTCGGCTCGCACCCCGATCAGCTCACCAAGTCGATCCGGGTTTTCCGCGGCCCGGTCGAACTGGCGTCGTTTGCTTCAGGGGGCGACGCAGCCAACTGGCCTGATGGCGCCGACATTGCCGTTACCGTCACCACACGGCAGAAATCGGCCAAAGTCACGCAGACCTATTCCTGCCAGGCCGAAGCCGACCAGTGGCGCTGCGCGGCCAGTTCGAAGATGAGCGATTTCTCCTGCGACATCGCGCAGAAGGAGATTTTCCTCAAGCGTGGTGCCGATGGCACGATGATGCTGGCCAATCCCAACAGTGCACTCGCGATCGTCGACCTGTGTTCGAAGGCCGCCGACGGCAAGACGAAATCCGACGACAAGGTCTATCGGCTGCAGCCGATGCCGCAATCGGCATGCGCTCCGTAAGCACCCAGCGTTTTCGTCATCCTATGGCGGAGCAAGGAGCGAAGCGACGCGGCGCAGACCATAGGATCCATGCCGTGACATCCGAGCGCTGCTGCGGTGCAGAATTCTGTTCCGCTTCACTCTACGGCCAAGGTCGCGGCCTGGATCCTCGGGTCTCCGCGACGGAGCTTCGCTCCTGCTCCGCCCGTGGATGACGAAGTCGCGAGGCTTCGGTTAATTTTCCCAAGTCGCTACAGGAAATCGCCTCAGGCGAACGGCACGGCCGTCGTGCCCTTCGGCAGCTTGGCCTCGTCGTCGGGCTCGACATGGATGGTGACGCGCACCGAAGGGATTTCGGCCTTCAGCGCGTCCTCGATGCGGTCGCAGATGACATGGCTGGCGCCGACCGACATGTCTGCGTCGACGACCAGATGAAACTCGATGAAGGTGGCGCGGCCGGCGATGCGCGTCTTGAGATCGTGAACCTCCAGCGCGCCCTTGCAGTTGGCCGAGATGACGTCACGGATGCGCATGTGTTCCTGGGTGTCGACGGCGCGGTCCATCAGGCCGTTCATCGACGAGCCGATGACATGCCAGCCCTGCCACAGGATGTTCAAAGCCACGAGGACGGCAAGTGCGGGGTCAAGGATCTGCCAACCGGTCAGGATCGCTCCGACCAGGCCGCCGAAGACGCCGATCGAGGTGACCACGTCGGTCATGATGTGGTTGCCGTCGGCGACCAGTGCCGGTGATTTCTCAGCCCTACCGGCGCGGATCAGCGTCCAGGCCCAGAAGGCGTTGATGACCGTGGCAACGCCGTTGACCGCAAGACCTTCCCAAGGCTGTTCCAAGGGTGACGGGGTCTGCCAGGAGCGCCAGACCTCGTTGAGGATCAAGAGCGCGGCAAGCACGATCAGCACGCCTTCCAGCACTGCCGAGAAATACTCGGCCTTGTGGTGGCCGAAGGGATGATCCTGGTCGGCCGGCTTGTGGCTGACCTGGATCGCCCAGAAGGCGGCGACCGAGGCGATGACGTTGACGATCGATTCCAGTGCGTCCGAATAAAGCGCGACAGAGCCGGTGACGTACCAGGCGGCAGCTTTCAGCGCGAGCACGACAAAGGCGACGATAATCGACCAGAAGGCGAGATTGGCGATCTTGCGCTTCGCGGCCGCCTTGGCCGCGATCGCCGTCGTGTTCTCGGCTTCAGCCATGATCGTCAGGCGGCCTTTTCCTTGGCCTTGCGCGGCAGGTGGGCGACGATGTTCTCGATGATGCGCATGCCGGCATTGTGGCCGAGCGTCATGATCGATTCCGGGTGGAACTGTACCGCGGCGATCGGCTCCTTGCGGTGTTCGAAGGCCATGATGACACCGTCCTCGGTTTCGGCCGTGACGATGAAATCGTCGGGCAGGCGAACCGGATCGGCGAAGATCGAATGGTAGCGGCCGACGGTGACTTCCTTGGGCAGGCCGGAGAAGATGATGCCCGGCTTGGAAACGCGGATGCGCGACGGCTTGCCGTGCATCGGCACATGCAGCTGCCTGAGTTCGCCGCCATAGGCCTCGGCCAGTGCCTGCAGGCCAAGGCAGACGCCGAAGATCGGCAGGTCGCGGGCGCGCGCCTTCTTGATGGTGGCGGCGCAGTCGAAATCTTTCGGCGTGCCGGGGCCGGGCGACAGCACGACGAGATCGGGTTTCAGCCGGTCGAAGACTTCCTCCGGCACCGGCGAGCGAACGGTCGAGACGTTGGCACCGGTCTGGCGAAAATAATTGGCCAGCGTGTGGACGAAACTGTCCTCGTGGTCGACCAGCAGGATGTTGACGCCGTCGCCGACGCGCGCGGTGGTGCGCTCGGTGCTGGCGGAATTTCCTGTCTTGGCGTCGCGGATGGCGGAGAGCATGGCGGATGCCTTCAGTTCGGTTTCGGCTTCTTCTTCCTCGGGAATGCTGTCGAACAGCAATGTGGCGCCGGCGCGCACTTCGGCAATGCCGTCCTTGATACGGATGGTGCGCAGGGTGAGGCCGGTGTTCATGTCGCCGTTGAAATTGACCATGCCGATCGCACCGCCATACCAGGCGCGCGGGCTTTTCTCGTTCTGCTCGATGAAGCGCATGGCCCACAATTTCGGCGCGCCGGTAACGGTGACCGCCCAGGCATGCGACAGGAAGGCGTCGAAGGCATCCATGCCTTCGCGCAGCCGGCCTTCGATGTGGTCGACCGTGTGGATCAGGCGCGAATACATTTCGATCTGCCGACGGCCGATGACGCGCACCGAACCCGGCTCGCAGACCCGCGACTTGTCGTTGCGGTCGACGTCCGAGCACATGGTCAGCTCGGATTCGTCTTTCTTCGAGTTGAGCAGTTTCAGGATCTGCTCTGAGTCGGAAATGGCGTCGTCGCCGCGCTTGATGGTGCCCGAGATCGGGCAGGTCTCGACGCGGCGGCCGTTGACGCGCACGAACATTTCCGGCGAGGCGCCGATCAGATATTCGCCTTCGCCCAGATTGATGAAGAAGGAATAGGGTGACGGATTGATGGCCTTCAGCTTGCGCGAAATCTCGGACGGCTGCGTCTCGCAGCGCTCGTAGAACATCTGGCCGGGCACGACCTCGAACAGGTCGCCGCGCTTGAACGAATCCATCGCCTTGCGCACCAGATTGGCGTATTCGCCCGGTTCATGGTCGCCGCGCGGCGGGATGCGGTCGGGGCTCTTGAACGGCTCGGCGATTTCGTCGCGCGGCAGCCCTTCGGTTGAAAACCCGTCGCCGGCATAGTCGTAGCGGTCGGTCCAGGCCTTGGCCGAATAATGGTCGACGACCAGGATCTCGTCGGGCAGGAACAGCACCAGGTCGCGCTGGCTTGGCTTGCGCTCGAGCTTGTAGTCGACCGGGTCGAACTGGAAGGCGAGGTCGTAGCCGAAAGCGCCGTAGAGGCCGAGATTGGCGTCTTCCTCGGTCTTGAACAGAGCGGTGATGGCGCGCAGAACGGTAAACACCGAGGGGACGCGGCTGCGTTCTTCTTCGGTGAAGACACGACCAGGCTTGGCGACGTCGAGGCGGATGAGCTTTTTCGACGTCTCGGCGATGGTGACATCGGCCAGGCCGGCGAGCGCCTTGCCGATGACCGGCAACAGCACCTCGCCACGGCCGTTCAGCGCCTCGACGCGCATGGCGCGGCCGCGCGCGGAGATAACCAGAGGCGGGTCGATGATGGCGGTGTCCCAGCGCGTGTAGCGGCCGGGATATTCATAGTTGGAGGAAAACACCGCGCCGCGGCGCGAATTCAGGCCGTCGACGTAAGCGTCGATCGCGCCCGCATAGGGCCGGTCGTGGCGCTCGCGGGTGATGGTGACGCCACCCGCGGTCAAGAAACTTTCCGCGCCGTTTTCCAGAACCTTCATCGTCATTGCCGTCTCCATCAGCTTCTTGGGGCAACGGACCCGGGAATGGCTTGGAAAAAACAAATGGCCGCCCGGACTTTCCGTTGCGGCCACCCTCTCTTTTCACGCGCACGTGTTCGAACAGGCCGCTGTCAGCAGGCCCACCACCAAATGGTCTTGGTCGAACGCATGTTCATGGCGAAATCCATAGCTGCGAAAAGAAGGATGCGCAACAGGTTTGAAAGTCTGTTCGTTGGCCGCCGCTTCTCAGGCTCATGGCACATCGCCAGAGCCGACAGAGCCGCTTAGACTGTTCATCCAACAGCAGGAAGACGGGAAAACAACCATGACCGAGCAGATCGAACGCGCGCGGATGTTTCATTCCCTCCACGTCAAGGGAAACCCGGTCGTTCTCTACAACGCCTGGGATCCGGGCTCGGCCAAGATCGTCGAAAAAGCGGGCGCCAAGGCGATCGCCACCGGAAGCTGGCCGGTCGCGGCCGCGTTCGGCTACGCCGATGGCGAGAAAATCCCGCTGGAGCTTGCGCTCGACAACATCGGGCGCATCGTCGGGTCGGTCGACCTGCCGGTCACCATGGATCTCGAGGGCGGTTACGGCGTCGATCCGGAAATCGTCGCGAGAACGGTAACGTTGGCGCTGCGGGCCGGCGCTGTTGGTTTCAACTTCGAAGACCAGATCGTCGGTGGCAGCGGCCTGCATGACATTTCTGTCCAGGTAAAGCGCATCGAAGCTGCTGCGGCGGCCGTCAAGGCTTCCGGCATACCGGCGTTCATCAACGCTCGAACCGACATCTTCCTCAAGGCGAAACCGGATGCGCACGATGACGTTCTGCTTGACCAGGCCATCGAGCGCGCACAGGCCTTCGAAAAAGCCGGCGCGCACGGCTTCTTTGCGCCGGGCCTTGGCGACGAGGGCCTGATCGAGACGCTCTGCAAGGAAATTGCGTTGCCGGTCAACATCATTGCGCTGGCGCATGTGCCGCCGCGCCAGCGGCTGGCGGAACTGGGTGTCGCCCGTATCAGCCACGGCCCGGTACCTTACCGGCAGATGGCGGAGTGGCTGGAGGGGAAGGCGCGACTGGCTATTTCGGGCTAGGCGGTGATGCTGCATGCAACGGGTTTGGGATTGGCCGAAGCCTCGCAACTTCGTCATCCTCGGGCGGAGCAGGAGCGAAGCGACGTCGCGGAGACCCGAGGATCCATGCCGCGACCTCAGTTGAAGGGCGCAGCGGAACAGAATTCTGAACGTAGCGACGCTTTGAAGTCGCGGCATGGATTCTAGGGTCTGCGCCGCGTCGCTTCGCTCCTTGCTTCGCCCTAGAATGACGAAGCTATGGAGTGCTTCGGCAAACTACGAGGCAAAGCTTTCTCAATCTTCCAGCGTTCCCGACCTGGCGTCGGTGCTCTTCCTGTCGCCGACCAGCTTCAAGAGATCCTCGCCGGCGCGGATGATGCGGCGCGAGCGGCGGGTCAGGATGATGCCATCCTGCGGCGCAAACACTTCGGTGCGGCCATCGGTTTCACCCGGTGCATGGACGATGGTGGCTAGGCGCGCGCCCTTGGCGACGTGGTCGCCGGGTTTGACGTCGTAGAGCACGGCACCGGCCCGTGGCGCCGGCATCATGTCGATGTTTTCCAATGGCGCCACTAAGCCGGTGAAAGGACCCGGCGCGGGCAGGGCGCTGTCGGCGATCACGCCGCGCGCCACCAGCAGCCGGTAGAGGCCGTCGGCGTCGGCCGCGGCCAGGGCGCCATCGACATCGAGTATGCCGCGATATTCGACGGTGGTGGCGACGCGACGGTCGAGCTTGGCCATATCGGCGGGGACGTTCTGGTAGGGCATGATCGAGGCGCCCTCGAAGGTGCCGTCGGTGTCCTCGCTCCACAGCACGACCGCGTCGACGCCCATGGCGGCGGCGCAATCGGCCATGGCCGGCCACAGGCTGGTGTGGACGTAGAGATAGGCGAGGCCCTCGTCATCGCAGTGCAGGTCGAGCACGATGTCATGGCCGAGCGAGAGCTGCACCAGCCGGGTCTTCAGCCGCTGGTCGACGCTGCCAAGGGTGGTGTCGGGCAAGAGCGCTGTGTCGGGCGCGGCGAGCAGCGGAAAGCCGCGGTTGAAATTGGTGCGCGTGCCCAGATGGAAGCGGCCCTGATGCTCACCGAAATGATATTGCGCCCGGCCGATCGGGTTGGCCCAGGGCACGATGGTGAGGTTACCCTTGATGCGGCCTTCGGCCTCCGCCCTGGCAAGCATCGGCATCAGCGCGTCGATGGCGACGACGCCCGGCAACTCGCCGGCATGGAGTGCCGCCTGCAGATAGGCCGAAGGAGCAGCCTTGTCGGCTCCGGCGAAGCGGAACAGCGGGAATTCGTAGGAAACCCCTTCGCTTTCGCCGGCGATGCGTTCGATCGATTTCTGCATGACTTCCTCCATCAAGAGCGAGAGACATGCGATTTGAAGACGCCGATGTCGATTGGTCCAGCCTGCCGCGCTATGGGCGCAAGAGACTATTCAGCCGGAAGCGGGATGACCGGTGCGCGCCGGTCCAGCGCCTGCGACAGCACAGCGACGGTGACCGCCAAAAGAGCGAGCGCTGCGCCGACCAGCGGCAAATTGGCATAGGAGACACCAGCGGACAGAGCCACGCCGCCGATCCAGGCGCCGCCGGCATTGCCGACATTGAAGGCGCCCTGGTTCAGCGTGGCGGCGAGATTGGGTCCCTCGGAGGCGGCCTCGACGACCCGGATCTGCAGCGGCGGCACGACGACGAAGATGAGCAGGCCCCACAGGAAGACGATGCCGACGGCAACGCTGGCGATTGCGCCGAACTGCCTGAAGCCAACGAAAAGCAGGGCCATCAGCAGCAGCGTGCCGATCACCGTCGGCATCAGTTTCCAGTCGGCCAGTCTGCCGCCGATAATGTTGCCGATGGTCATGCCCGCGCCGAACAGCAGCAGAACCCACGTGACTGCGGCGGTCGACAAGCCCGATACCTCGGTGAGGTAGGGCTTGATGTAGGTGAAGACGGTGAACAGGCTTGCGGAAGTCAGCGCCGCGATCAGCATGGCCAGCCAGACCTGCAGCTTGCCCAGCACGCGCAGCTCGCCGCGCAGGCCGCCACCGCTTGGCTGGGCGACATCGGACGGCACCAGCCAGGCGATCGCTGCCACCGAGATCAGGCCGATACCCACCACGGCAAGGAAGGTGGAGCGCCAGCCGAACGCTTCGCCAAGTGCGGTTCCGGCGGGAACACCCAGGATGTTGGACAGCGTCAGCCCGGCGAACATCAGCGCGATGGCGCTGGCGCGTTTGTTGCGCGGCACCAGGCTGGCGGCAACGACCGAGCCGATGCCGAAGAAGGCGCCATGGCCGAAAGCGGTGAAGACACGCGCGGCCATCAGCGTCCAGTAATTGGGCGAGATGGCGCAAAACAGATTGCCGATGACGAACAGCACGGCCAGCCCGACCAGCACCGGCTTGCGCGGCAAATGCGCAGTGGCCATGGCGACGATCGGGGCGCCGAAGACGACGCCCAGCGCATATCCTGTGACCAGCAGGCCCGCAGATGGGATCGACACGCCGAGGTCGGCGGCGACCTCGGGCAGCAAGCCCATGATGACGAATTCGGTGGTGCCGATGCAGAAGGACGCAATGGCAAGCGCAAGGATCGGCAAGGGCATGGGGCGTCCAGACTGAATCGGTTCAAATTGAGACTGCGCGAGGAGCTATCCCGCGCGCAACACACATTGCTGCAACGCAGCAATGCAGAAACCGTAGATCAATGGAAAACGGGGCACTCAAGCGCCCGTTCTGCTGATCATCCGTCGAGGAAGAACAAATCTTCCAGGATCATGGCGCCCTCGGCAAGGCATAAGCGACGATGTAGTCGCCGCGATCGGGTGACTGGCGCGCCCCTCCGGCCGAAACGACGACGAACTGACGGCCGCTTTCGGGCGAGGTGTAGGTGATCGGTGTCGCCTGCGCGCCGACCGGCAGGCGGCCCTTCCACAGCTCCTCGCCGGTGGCGACGTCGATGGCGCGCAGATAATAGTCCTGCGTGCCGGCATAGAAGACGAGACCGCCCGCCGTCGTTACCGGACCGCCGAGCGACGGCATGCCGACCGGGATCTGCAGGCCGGTCTTCATGCCAAATGGGCCTGTATCCTGCAGCGTGCCAGCCGGAACCTGCCAGACGAGCTGGCGCGACTTCAGGTCGATGGCGCTGATCGTGCCATAGGGCGGCTGATGGCAGGGCACGCCCAAAGGTGACATGAAGCCGTTCTTGAGCGCGCCATAGGGCGTGCCGAGCTGGGTGCCGAGACCATCATGCGCGGCCGAGGGGCCGTAATTGTCGGCCTCGGCGCGCGGCAGCAGGACTACGAATTGCGGCATGCGGATATCGTTGACGACCAGGTAGCCATTGGCCTCGTCGATCGAGGCGCTGCCCCAGTTCATGCCGCCATAATAGCCGGGAAATTGCAGCGAGCGCGTCAGGCCGGGAGGCGTGAATTCGCCCTCGTAGCGCAGCTTCTTGAAGCCGATACGGCAATAGAGCTGGTCGAGCGGGGTGGCGCCCCACATGCTTGCCTCGGTGAACGGCTTGTCGCCGATCGAAGGCATGCCGACCGAATAGGGCTGCGTCGGCGACAGGAAGTCCTCCTTGGCGCCGCCGTCCTGCGGCACCGGCTTTTCCTGCACCTCGGCGATCGGCTTGCCGTCGCGGCGGTCGAGCATGAAGATCTGGCCGCGCTTGGTCACCTGGATTAGCGCCGGCACCTTGCCGCCCTTGCCGTCCGGCACATCATAGAGCGCCGGCTGCGAGGGAAGGTCGTAGTCCCAGAGGTCGTGATGCACGGTCTGGAACTTCCAGCGCTCGCGGCCCGTGGCGATGTCGAGCGCCACGACCGAAGCGGTGTAGTCTTCCGCCGCCTTGCTGCGTTCGGCGCCGAAGAAGTCGGGCGTGGCGTTGCCGGTCGGCAGATAGACGAGACCGAGCGCGTCGTCATAGCTCGGCGTCGACCAGACGTTGGGCGTGCCGCGCGTATAGCTCTGGCCTTCGGGCGGCAGCTTGGTGATATCAGGATTGCCGAGATCCCATGCCCACATCAACTCGCCTGTCTTGGCGCTGAACGCACGAACGGCGCCGGAAGGCTCGCCAGTCTCGACATTGTCCCAGACCCAGCCGCCGATCATGATGAGATCGCGCATGACGGTCGGAGCCGAGGTCTGGAAATAGAAGCCGGGCTTGACCTCGCCCATGCCTTGCTTGAGGTCGACGGTGCCGCCCTGACCGAAATCCGGGCAGGGCTGGCCGGTCTTGGCGTCGCTCTCGATCAGCCGCGCGTCGATGGTGGTCATGACGATGCGTCCGGCGCAGGCAGCCGCGTTGACACCAGCCGCTGGCGCGGTGGCGTCGGCCGTGGGCTCGTAGTAGCTGACGCCACGGCAGCGCTGCCACAGCGGCGCCGAGGCTTTCGGGTCGAACTTCCAGCGCGGCTCGCCGGTCTCGGCGTTGAGCGCGTTGATGACATTTGTCGACGAGCAGGTGTAGACCGTGTCGCCGACCTGCAGCGGCGTGTTCTGGTCCTCGGCGCCCTTGACCGGGACATCACCGGTGCGGAAGGTCCAGGCGACCTTCAAATCCTTGACATTGTCCCTGGTGATCTGGTCGATCGGCGCATAGCGCGTGCCGGCCGGCGTGCGGCCATAGTGGCGCCAGTCGGTGCTGGAGGCTGCCGCGGCCGGCGTCGGCGCTTCGGTTGCGGCGACCGTGTTGCGGATCACGCCATGCGGCTGGAAGGCATAGGCGGCGGTGGCGATCAGGCCGATCACGAGAACACCGGCAAGGGCGAAGGGGCCCCGCTTGCCACTGCGCGATGACGGGAACAGCGGCGCCAGCAGAAGAGCGATCACGGCGAGCACTGCCGGGGCCACCAGTCTCGGCACCAGCGGCCAGAAATTGAGGCCGGCCTCCCAGAGCGCCCATGGAACCGTGGCGACGAAAATGAGAATGTACAGCCAGAAACCCGCGCGCCGACGCAAGGCAAAGAGGAAGCCGGAAACGATGATGCCGGCACCGGCGAGCGCGTAATACCAGGAGCCGCCGAGGCCGATAAGCTGAACACCGCCATAGAGCAGCGGCAGGCCGATGATCATCAGCACCATGCCGAAAAGCACGAGCAGCCAGACGCCGCCGGATGTGTTGGTATCTTGGTCTGACATGTCGATCCTCAGGCTTGCCCGGATGGCGGGTCTCGCGGTCGCGGCGGCCAAGAAAAGGCCGAGGGCGATCAATGGAGGCCGGCTTCCGTTTCGGCGACGGGGGCTTCGCCAGGGAAAATAATTTATCGCAACCTAATAGATAGCATGTTATCTTTTCCGCTATGCCCAAGCAAGACCCGGATCGAGCCAGGTTTGGCCAACTCGTTATATCAGTCGCCAGGCTGTGGCGGCGCGCGGCCGACAAGGCGCTCGACGATTGCGGCCTGTCGCATGCCACCGCCATGCCGTTGGTGATGCTGTCGCGGCTCGGCGACAATCTCCGCCAGGGCGTGCTTGCCGATCATCTCGGCTTCGAGGGGCCGTCGCTGGTCCGCATCGTCGATCTGCTGGTCGAGGAAGGGCTGGTGACGCGCGCCGAGGACACCATCGACAGGCGGGCGAAGATCCTGTCGCTGACCAATGACGGCAGAAAGCGGGTGACCGAGATCGAGCGCCTGCTGTCGGTGCTGCGGACCGGTCTGCTCAAGGACGTTGGCGAGAGCGAATTGAAAGGGGCCGTGCTTTTGCTGAGCCGGCTGGAGACGAAATTGACCGGGCTCGGTTGATCGGGCCGGAAGGCGGGTCTCAAGCCAGCGGCTTCAGTTCCTGAGCAATGGTGGGCAACAGTTCCGAGACATTCGGGTGGATATGCACGGCACGCGCGAGCGTGTCGACGGGCGCCTTGGCGTACATCAGGTCGAGCAGGCAATGGATAACCTCGTCGCCGCCGGGTCCGAGCACCGAGCAGCCGAGGATCTCCCTCGTGTCTGCGTCGACCAGGATCTTCATGAAACCCTGCGTCTCGCCCTTTTCGATAGCGCGGCCGACGCGGGTCATCGGCCGCTGGCCGACCAGCGCGCGACGGCCGGATTTCTTCACCGCGGCCTCGGTCATGCCGCAGCGGCCGAGCGGTGGGTCGATGTAGAGCGCATAGGCTTCGATGCGATCACTGACCTTGCGCGGATCATTGTCCAGCAGGTTGGCGGCGACGATCTCGTAGTCGTTGTAGGAGGTGTGGGTGAAGGCGCCCCTGCCGTTGCAGTCGCCCATCGCCCAGATGCCGGGCACGCTGCTGCGCAACTGGTCGTCTACAGAGACGAAGCCGCGCTTGTCGACCTCCACGCCAGCCCTCTCCAGGCCGAGGTCATCGGTGTTGGGCGTCCGCCCCAGAGCCAGCAGCACGTGAGAGCCGACCACCGGCGGTTTGCCGGCGGAGAAGGTCACGGCAATGTCCTGGCCTTGTCTGGCGAAAGCGATGTCGTCGGCGCCGAGATGGACCGCGATGCCTTCGTTTTCGAGGATCGACAGGATGGCGGCAGAGACGTCCTCGTCCTCGCGGCCGGTCAGGCGTGGGCTCTTTTCGATGACTGTGACCTCCGAGCCGAAGCGGCGGAACATCTGTGCGAATTCGAGCGAGATGTAACTGCCACCGACGACGATGAGATGGCGCGGCAGCACGTCGAGATTCATCATCGAGGAATTGGTCAGATAGTCGATGTCGTGGATGCCGGGCAGGTCTGGGACCGAGGCGCGGCCGCCGGTGTTGAGGAAGATATTTTCGGCGGTCAGCAGATCGTCGCCGACGCGCACCGTGTTGGCGGATTCGAAACGCGCATGGCCGCGATAGAGGGTGCATTTGTCCATGCCGGCAATCCAGGTCTCGAGATTGGTGCGAGCTTCGATCGTCACCTTGTCCTTGCGCGCCTTGATCCTGGCATAGTCGACGCCGACGGGGCCACTGAGCGTCACGCCGTAGTCGGCGGCGCGGCGCGCCAGATGCGCGGCATAGGCGCTGGCGACCATGGTCTTGGTCGGCATGCAGCCGGTGTTGACGCAAGTGCCGCCGACCAGCTTGCGCTCGATCAGCGCCACGCTCCTGCCGGCGGCCGTCAGCCGGCCGGCCAGCGGAGGGCCAGCCTGTCCGGCACCGATGATGATGGCGTCGAAGGTTTTCGTCGTCATGCCACCGCAGCCACGATCAGCAGACCGCCGATGATCGCCACCGCGTCCTCGATGAAGGCGGCGGGCGGATCCTTGCCGAAGGCGGCTGCGAGCCGGCCGCGAGCTTCAGCGCCGCCCAGCGTGCCGATGACAGCGCCGATGGCGCCGGCAATCAAGCCGCCGATGGTGGCGCCGCCTGTCGCGCCGATCACCGCGCCGGTGAAGGCGCCCATGACGATGCGGGCGCCGAATTGCTGCGGCACTTTACGGCTCGGCGTCGACGGCAACTGGTCGGTGACCAGTTCGACGATGGCCAGGATGGTGAAGATGCCGATAGCCGCCCAGTGATTCATGAAGCTCGCCCAGGTGCCGGCAACCGGCAGCCAGCCGAGATAAGCGCCCCAGGCAACGGCAGCCGGCGCCGTCATGGCGCGAAGACCGGCAATGACGCCGATCAGAAGTGCGAGAATGTAGAGCATGGTCGATCCCCCTCGATCACCGGGCCAAGACGGCCTTGAGACACAGGCTACCATAGGTCCAATATTTGACCAGTACTTGCATCGGCGCTTTTCTGTTGGCTGCACTTGTGCTTTGCAAGGACGTGAATTGGAGACCGCGTCATGGCTAAGAGCGAGCGCGTGAAGATGGCGGCCGGCGAATGGTACACCTGCCTCGATAACGAGCTGGAGTCCTTGCGTGTGGTAGCGCGTGACGCGGTGTTCGAGCATAACTCGCTGCCGCCGCGGCAGCGCGGCAATCTCGGGCCGGGCTTGAGAGCTTTGCTCGGCAACGCCGGCGAGGGCGCCCGCATCGAGGCACCGTTTCACTGCGCCTATGGTTTCAACATCTTTCTCGGCGACGGCGTCTTCCTTAATGCCGGCTGCACCATCCTCGACACAGCGAGTGTGCGCATCGGCAAGGGAACGCTGCTCGGCCCCAATGTTCAGATCTACTGCGCCGAGCACCATAGGGAGCCCGCTGGGCGGCAAGCTGGACTGGAGATCGCCAAGCCGGTCGAGATCGGCGCCAATGCGTGGATCGGCGGCTCAGCCGTCATCCTTGGCGGCGTCAGCATCGGTGAAGGTGCCATCGTCGGCGCCGGCGCGGTGGTGACACGCGACGTGGCTGCGAACACCACGGTGGTCGGCAATCCGGCACATCAGGTCAAGCGAGACTGAACAGATCAGGACGACAGGACGTACGCCATGCGCTCGTCCTGACCGGCTCGCCTGGAGAATTCGCGCCGATATTGCGCCGGCGATGTCCTGAGCCTTGCGGCGAAATGCTGGCGCAGCGAGGTGGCGCTGCCGAAGCCGGCTTCGAAGGCCACTATGTCCATGGATTTCTCCGTCGCTTCCAGCAAACGCTGCGCCAGTTCGATCCGCTGGCTGGTCAGCCAATCGCCAAAGCTGGCGCCGATCGATTTCTGAAAGCGACGGGTAAAGGTGCGGCGGGTCAGGCCAGCGGCCTCGGCGACGCTGTCGAGGCTATGCGTCTCGCCAAGCGTCGCACGAACTGAGTCCAGGGCCTGGGTGAAGCGGTCGGCGTCGGCGCTTCTTGCCACCGGATGCTCGATGAATTGCGCCTGCCCGCCCTGCCGATGCGGAGAAAGAACGATCTGGCGGGCGAGCCGCAATGCCGCTTCCGCGCCGTAGCGGGCGCGCACGATGTGGAGACAGCAGTCGAGACCGGCGGCGACGCCGGCCGAGGTCACGATGTCGCCATTGTCGACATAGAGCACCGAAGCGTCGACGGCGACGTCGGGATGGAGTTTCTGCAACTGTTCGGAATAGGCCCAGTGCGTCGCGGCACGACGGCCCGAAAGCAGCCCGGCCGCGGCAATGGCGAAGGTTCCAAGGCACAGGCCGACGATCAAGGCGCCGCGTTGGTGCGCCCGGCGCAGCGCCTCCATCAGCGGCGGCGATGCCGGCTCGCCGAGATGATGCCAGCTTGGAATGATGACGATATCGGCGCCGTCGAGCCCTTCGAGTCCATGCGGCGCGGCAATTGTCAGTCCGGCCTCGGTGTGGATCGGGCCGGGCTTGACCGCGCAGATGCGGAAGTCGAAGCGCGGCAGGCCAAGCGCCGTCCTGTCCTCTGCGAAGACCAGGCACGGTACGGAAAGGTGGAACGGGCTGATGCCGTCGAAGGCGAGTACGGCAATGATCGGGTCGGTCATGGGTGCTTCCGGCAGTTGAATGCGGATTGTCCCAATTCTTTCTAATGATGTCAATCGGGCCACTTTCGACTGTCGGGGAGTCCGCCTATTTTCGGTCCATCGCATTCAAGCCGGAAAGGAAAACACCATGTCTGACCCAGCCCACGCCACGCCACGCCGGGCGCTGATCGTCGTCGATGTGCAGAACGACTATGATGGCGGCAGTCTTGCCATCCAGCATCCGCCGTTCCGCGACAGCGTCGTCCATGTGGCGCGGGCGATGGATGCAGCGACTGCTGCCGGCATCAAGGTGGTGGTCGTCAAGCAGATGGCGCCCGAGACATCGCCGATCTTCGCAAAGGGTAGCCATGGCGGCGAACTGCATCCCGAGATCGCCAGGCGTGAGCGCGACCATTATGTCGAAAAGAACCTGCCCTCAGCCTTCACCGGCACCGACCTCGAGGACTGGCTGCGCGCTAACGCCATCGATACGATCACGGTGGTCGGCTACATGACGCACAATTGCGACCTGTCGACCATCATCCACGCCGTGCATATGGGCTTTGCCGTCGAGTTCCTGTCGGATGCGACCGGCTCGGTGCCTTACGCCAACAGCGCCGGCTACGCCACGGCCGAGGAGATCCACCGCGTGGTCACGATCATCCTGCAGTCGCGCTTTGCCGCCGTGCTCAAGACCGCCGAATGGGTCGAGTGCCTGAAGACCAGCGCGCTGCCGGAACGCGACACCATCTTCGGCTCCAACCAGAGGGCGCTGTCACGCAGCGCCGCGTAGGGACTATCTGAAAACAGAAAGGGCGCCGCATCGCTGCGGCGCCCTTCTGTTCGAATAGAAGGATTTTAGAACAGGCCTTCGATCTGGCCCATCTCGTTGAGGAAGATCTTTTCCGAGGACGGCGCCCTCGGTAGGCCGGGCATGGTCATGACCTCGCCGCAGATGATGACGACGAAGCCCGCACCGGCCGAAAGCCTGACCTCGCGCACCGGCACCGTGTGGCCGGTCGGCGCGCCGCGCAGGTTCGGGTCGGTCGAGAACGAGTACTGCGTCTTGGCCATGCACACCGGCAGGTGGCCGTATCCGGCGTCTTCCCAGGCCTTGAGCTGGTCGCGCACCGACTTGTCGGCGATCGCTTCCGAGCCGCGATAGATGCGCTGGACGATGGTGTTGATCTTCTCGAATAGCGGCATGGCATCGGGATAGAGCGGCGCGAACTGCGAAGCACCGGATTCGGCCAGTGCCACCACCTTGTTGGCGAGATCCTCGATGCCGGCCGAGCCGTGCGCCCAGTGCTTGCACAGGATCGCCTCTTCGCCCATCGAGGCGACATAGTCCTTCATCGCCTGGATCTCGGCGTCGGTGTCGGAGTAGAAGTGGTTGATGGCAACCACCGCCGGCACGCCGAACTGGCGGATGTTCTCGATGTGGCGGCCGAGATTGGCGCAGCCCTTCTTCACCGCTTCGACGTTTTCCTTGCCGAGGTCTTCCTTCTTGACGCCGCCATTCATTTTCATGGCGCGCACGGTGGCGACAATGACGGCCGCCGCCGGCTTGAGGCCCGCCTTGCGGCACTTGATGTCGAAGAACTTTTCAGCACCGAGGTCAGCGCCGAAGCCGGCTTCGGTGACGACGTAGTCGGCGAGCTTGAGCGCCGTTGTGGTGGCGACGACCGAGTTGCAGCCATGCGCGATGTTGGCGAACGGGCCGCCATGCACGAAGGCCGGGTTGTTCTCCAGCGTCTGCACCAGGTTCGGCTGCATGGCGTCCTTCAACAGCACGGCCATGGCGCCGTCGGCCTTGAGGTCGCGGGCATAGACCGCCGACTTGTCGCGGCGATAGGCGACGATGATGTCGCCGAGGCGCTTTTCGAGGTCCTTCAGGTCGGTCGACAGGCACAGGATGGCCATGACTTCCGAGGCGACGGTGATATCGAAACCGCCCTCGCGCGGGAATCCGTTGGCGACGCCGCCGAGCGAGCAGATGATTTCGCGCAGCGCGCGGTCGTTCATGTCCATGACGCGGCGCCAGACGACGCGGCGGGTGTCGATGCCGAGCTCATTGCCCCAGTAGATGTGGTTGTCGATCAGCGCCGAAAGCAGGTTGTGCGCCGTGGTGATGGCATGGAAGTCGCCGGTGAAGTGGAGGTTCATGTCCTCCATCGGCACGACTTGCGCATAGCCGCCGCCGGCGGCACCGCCCTTGACGCCGAAGTTCGGGCCCAGCGAGGCCTCGCGGATGCAGATGATCGCCTTCTTGCCGATGCGGTTCAGGCCGTCGCCGAGACCGACCGTGGTCGTGGTCTTGCCTTCGCCGGCCGGCGTCGGGTTGATGGCGGTGACGAGGATCAGCTTACCGTCCTTGTTGCCCTTCACCGATTTGATGAATTCAGCTGAGATCTTGGCCTTGTCGTGGCCATAGGGCAGCAAATGTTCGGTCGGGATACCGACCTTCTGGCCGATCTCCTGGATCTGCTTTTTCCTGGCGCCGCGCGCGATCTCGATGTCGGACTTCACTTCGGCCATGACGGCTTTCCTCTGGATTGGACGATGGAGGGGACGGGTTGATCTTACTCGCAGGCAGGTTGGACCCGGGCGCGGGCATGTTCTAACCCTGTCGCTGCCGCGGCGTCAACTTTCATGCAACTATGTTTCCTATAGAGAAAATTCCTCTGCGGACCGGCCGACCTGTCATCGGTTCTTCCTGGCTCCGTTGCCGCGCCGTATAGAAGCCAGAGGACACGCCGCGCCGCCGTCTCAAAACAGCCGCACAATGCACGGAATGCGACAGAGGCGACGGCGCAAATTCGCCATCGCCTGGTCCCTAATGGAACAGCGCTACTGCGTCAGAACGTTGCTGATTTCGACCATGTTGGAGCGCACCCTGAGCACATAGAAGCCCATCGTCGTCAGATGCGTCGGCAACAGCCAGCCATCCTCGCGGCCATTGGCGATGATGAAAGGCTGGATCTTCAGCGCCGAAACGAACTGCGAGTCCATTGTGTCCCACAGGTTCTGCAGATGCTTTTCCTTGATGACGTCCTCGAAGTCGGCCTGGGCGCCCTTCATCAGGCCGTAATAGCCATAGAGCTGGCCATAGGCGAACCAGTAGCGGTCGTCGGCGCGGAAGTCGAACCAGCCATTGTTGTGGTTCTCGGCGCGTTCCTTGAGGATCGCCGAGGTCGAGCCGATGTCGGACGAGATGCGGTCGATATACTGTTTCAGATTGTCGGCGCGGGCGTCGAATGTCGCCTGGCAGGTAGCAAGGCGAGCGTTGAAGGAACGCAGCATGCGCACAGCGTCGCGATAGTAGCTCGGTGTCGGCGTCTTGGGGCCGAACGGGTTCAGGCCGAAATACCAGGTCTCCTCGTCGAACTGCAGGTTGCCGCGGGCATTCTGCAGATCGCTGTCGATCTGCGAGGTGGTGCGGACGCGGCCGAGATTGTCAGCGAGTTCGGTCGCGGTGCGCCGCACCGCCTGGTTGATGCCGCGCTGGAAGGAGGCCTTGTTGTCCATCCACGGCGTGTTGTCCCAGTCGATGCCGAACAGGCCAAGCTTGTAGAGGATCATCGACGAGATCCAGGCATTCTGGTTGACGTTGAAGTCGGTCAGGTCGGCGGCGATCTGGGCAATGCCGGAGTTGCCGCAGGTCTTGGCGGTGTCGGTGCCGGCGCCGGCGGAGACCTGTTCGCCGGCGGAGACATTGCGCTTCTCGAACGTGTAGGTGTCGGGATAGTTCGGGTTGAAATTGTTCCACCATTGGGTGGCGTAGAAGAAATTGGCGTAGAGGCCGATCAGCACCAGCAGGGCAAGGCCGACCGCCGCCTTGAGGATCCAGCCGCGCTGCGTGTACCAGCGTCCGGCCCACAGGAAGGGCCACAGGATGACGCCGATCAAAAGGCCGATGCCGCGGCCAATCCACTGGAAAATGCGGGTGAAGAAATTCACGATCGGATCGAGCATGGCTGTGTCACCCCCTCAAAGCATGACGCCAAAAAGTTGCAGGCTTTTTGGATAACATCATGCGCCAAAACAAGAAGTTAGAACGACATAACGATTCATTTCGTTCTAGTCAGTCAGGCCGTAGAGGCGTGTGCGAAACGCCACCTTGTCTTTCAAATATGTGGTTTTGAGAACGTCCACAACATGCGATCGCCACGCGTCGCTGAAGCCGCCATAGTCCTCATAAAAGCCGTCCTTGTTGAAGATGTAGCGCGAGACGAAGTCCGACGGTACGAAATCCGAGATCAGCCGGTTGGTCAGCCAGGCGTCGGGGTGGTCAGGCTTGGCGCGGATGACAAGGAAACGTTGCTGCGGGAAGACATCCTCGATCTTGAGGTGGCCGAGCTGGGCGATCTCGCGCTTGGCGGCGTTGAGGAACGGAAAATTGCCGTCTCTGGTGATCAGGTCGGCATGGCTCTGGATCCAGGTCTGCAGCCAGACCTTGTCGACATCGGTCAAATTGCGGTTCGGCTCGGCATCGCGGATCAGCGCGCGCACCACCATCTCGGCGCGGTGCTCGAGATAGCCCGAGGTCTCCACCCAGGAGGCACGCGGCAGCTCGATGCGGCCGGTGGTGGCGAGGAACTTGAACACCTTGTCGGCGTCGTTGATGGAGAGATAGCTGACCTGCCACGGCCGCGAGCGGCGGAAACCGGGGGCGGCCGGATCGCTGATCACCGTCGTTATATCCGGATCGACGAACACGTAGAGGCCGCCGAAGTGGCTGGTCCAGTAGGCATTGTGGCGGAAGATCACCTGGTCGGGCACCAGCGCGTTCTCGCGGACGTCGCCGCAGATCTTGGCGAGCTCCACCATGCGGTTCAGCATGTCGCTGTCGCGCCAGGCATCGGGCTCCTGCTTCAGCCGGTCCACGAGCTTGCCGAGTTCGGCGGCCTTGCCCAGCACATCCTCGGCCGACAGCACCTTGAATTCGACCTGGCTGATCGACAGCAAATCCTCGATGTCGTTGACCTTGGGAATGGAATCCTCGATCTCGCCGTAGATGACGTCCTTGATCGTCAGCGCATCGATGGCGCGCCGGTTCCTGGACATGAACTCGAACATGAGTTGCGAGGTGTTGGAGAAGGCGGTGTGCACCACCGGCAGGTCGATCTGCGACGGCGTCAGGATGATGAAACGGCGGTTGACCTCGTTGGGATCGAGATAGTCATAATCGTCACATTCCTCGGCCACTTCCGGCGAGAAGCCGGTGCGGTCGATCTGGAAGCTCTTCAGTTTCGTCGGCTTCAAGCCGAACGCGGCGAGCGCTTTGTTGTAGCGCTGGATCAGATGCGGCTCGTCGACCGTCAGCAACCGGCCGTAGATCAGCTCATTGTCGCGCAGAAGATCGGGCTTCTTGGTGGGTTTGGCGGTCAAGGTGCATCGCTCCCTAGGAGCGTGCCAGCACCCCCCTCTGGCCTGCCGGCCATCTCCCCCTCAAGGGGGGAGATTGGCAGCGTCGTCCATGCTGCTTTTCCAGATAGGTCGAAGATTGGCGAAAGCGATGATGGAAGTCGATCTCCCCCTTTGAGGGGGAGATGGCCGGCAGGCCAGAGGGGGGTAGGCGCGCACTCACGCATTCCACAGCCCCTTCTTCTTCATCTCCTCCATCTCGCGCGCGGCCCGTTCGCGCAGGCGGGCGTCGCGCAGCAGCTTTTGTACGGCGGAGTCGTCGGACTTGTCGGAATAGCGGAACTCCGAGTCGGCGTAGCGGTTGATCTCCTGCATGACCATGTCCATCGAAAACGGTCCGCGCAGTTCCTCGATCATCGCTTTCTTCTCGCCATAACCCTTGTGCATGAAGACTTCCGGCTTCTCGAACCAGTCGTCGGGAAGCTCGATGTCCATGGCGCGCATCTTGATGGCGTCGGTGACGTTCTTGATGGCGCGGCCGGTGAAGCGGGGCTCGGCATCCTTGATCAGGTGCAGATAGGTGCCGATGTCGGCCATCGTTTTCGGCGCGCCGTTCTCCTTCATGTAGCGCTCGTAGACCTTCATCAGCCCGTCTTCTTGCGGCCTCTCGTGCTCCTCATAGGCTTCGGTCACGGCGCGCTGGATTTCCTGCGCGGCGTAGAGATCGTGGTCGCCGAGCGGGATCTTGTGGTTTTTTCCCGCCAGCAGGACAAAAATGTCGATGTAGTCGTCGCGGCTCTGCGGCCCGTCGACCAGCCAGCGGGCGCCGGCGCGCTGACGCAGCGCGTCGTCGACATTTTCGGGGTAGTTGGAGAACATGCCGAACGAGCAGTTGCCGCGCACCACGGTGGCGGCACCGGCGAAGGCATCCATCAACACGCCGGTGATTTCCTGCTGGCCGGCCGAGGCGCGGTCGTCTGAGCGGCGCGCCGCCACCTGGTCGATGTCGTCGATGGTGCCGAATCCGATGACGCGCGGGTTCAAGACATTGTTGATGAACTGGCGGCAGTTCTGGCCTGATTTGCCCTGATAGGACGAGATCTGGTCGACGCCGAAATTCTCGTAGGCGAAGGGATAGCCGGCGACCTGGCAATAGCCGTTGACGAGGCCGGCGATCATCTGGATCAGGGTCGTCTTGCCGGTGCCGGGGGCGCCGTCGCCGATGAAGGTGAACAGGAAGCCGCCGAGTTCGACGAACGGATTGAGTTCGCGCTCGAAGTCGTAGGCCATCAGCATCTTGGCGAGCTTGACCGACTGGTATTTGGCGATGTGATTGCCGACGACCTCTTCCGGCTTCTTGAATGTCATCACCAGCGGTTTTGAACGCTTGCCCGGCGCGACGTCGAAACCATCGAGGGTGAAATCGTCGGCATCGATACGGATATGCGCGTTCTCGAACGGGCCGATGCCGTCGAAGCGGCCCTTGCGGGCCAGAAGCCCGTCGATGGCGACGCGGGCGAAGGCACGCGCCCTTGTCATCAGGTCGGCGTCGTCGGACGATCCCGAGATCGCCTTGTCGAGGCCGGCCAGGATCGACTTCACCGCATCCTGCGGCGTGTCGAACAGGAAGTCCGGTTCGGGACTATCGTTGGGCGCCTCGCCGTCGCTGTCGATCAGCTGGAACAGGTAGGAGGCGAGGCTGAAGGCCGAAATGTAAGCCGAGGCCGACAGAAGCTTCTTGAAGGTAGACGCCTCGTCGCCTTCGAGCGGCGCGCGGGTGTTCTTGGCCTGCAGGCTTTCAAGGTCCGAGCCCTCGGCAAAGACGTCCGATATTGCCAGCGCGATCGCCGTGCCGCGCCGGGCGCGAAACAGGAGCGTGTGCTGCGGGATGGTCAGCAGCTGATCATCGGGATGAACGGCGCCGACGGTCTTCGACAGCTCGACCTCGCGCGTGCGGCGCACCGAACCGACCGAGACGGTCGAGACGAAGCGGCGGTTGGTGCCGGCAAGCGCTGTGCCGGAGGAGCTAGACGGGTCCTCCAGCACGACGACGCGGGTGATGAAGCTCTGCGCGGTAGCGCGGTGCTTCTCGATGGCGGCTTCCGGGATGGTGGTCAGGCCGGTATCCATGAAGGGTGCTCCGTGGTGTGACGGTCAGACGTCCGAGATGACCTGTCCGTTGGACAGGATGTGAACCTTGTAGCCGGCAAAGACCTTTTGCGCCTCGCCGGCGGCGTAGAGCGCCTGATAGGCCTCGTGCGGGATCAGCGCGTGGTTTTCATAGCTCGACACGCCCTGGCGCGCGGCTTCCAGATCGTCGGTGTTGATGAAGAATTCCTGCGTCGTCTTTTCGCTGGAAAACAGGCCCTTGCGGCCGGGCTTTTCGGCCTTGGAATAGACCTCCTGGATGGTCCAGGTCAAAAGCCAGGCATTTTCGGGCTTGCGCACCTTGGCCAAAACCTCGGTCACCGTCGAATTGTTGTCGGTGATGCCAGCCGAATAGAACGGGCCGAGCACAACGCGGCGCAGCTGCTTGGGGTGCAGCGGCTCGAAATCCTTGTCGAGATTGACCGCGATGGTCGCCGGCGACAGCGTGTAGGCGGAGTTCTTCTCGGTGAAATCGTCGAAACGGTGGGCAAGCTCGGGATTGAGCAGGCCATCGACCGGCAGCGGAATGTCAATCGTCTCGTTCAGCTTGCCGTTTCTATCGACAAGCTGGCGAATCATCGTTTCGGACGAATCCTCCACCGTCACCATGTAGACTAGCGGCAGGTTGGCGCTGCCGTCGAACGTCGCCCAGTGGACGAGATAATAAGGCCGCCCCGTCTTCGGATTGACCGAGACCTTGGCCGTTTGCGCCAAGGTGAACGGGCCGAACGTGTTCTCGCTTTTCACGTCCTCGAGATAAAGCCGCTCGGCTATCGACTTCTGCAGCGCCGCGGGGAATTCCTTGTGGCGCAGGATGAAGTCGGCCATTTCCTCGCGCAACTCGCCGGCGAGCGGAATGTTGGCAAGCCGCGCGTCGGCCTGGCGTCGGTCGTTTTCCAGTTCGAGCAGGTTCTGGAACACCGGAAATCCGCTTTCGGCGCGCGAAATGCGGAATGTGTCCATGAAGCCGAGCCGGTTGCGCCAGCAGGAAAACGACTTGTCGAGCCTGGCGATGTGTTCGGCGACGATCTTGGCGACGATGCCATGCCGGTAGAGCGGCGAGCGATCGTCGCGCATGAACACTTCAAGGCCGCTGAGTGCGGCCGTGATGGCGGAAAAATACCGTGCCGCCGCTTCGTTTTCGGGGGTCATGCCTGTGCGCTCGCGGGCAGTCCTGTCACTCCTAAGACTGCACGTAGTTCGCCGAATTGTGCTTCTTCAGCACCTCGTCGAAGCGGCGGGCAAAGGCATCGTCGGCCAGCTTCTTGCGGCGCTGGATGTCAGCGGTAGCGACCATGTTCTTCTCGTGCATCTCAAGCAGGTCACCGATGTGCTTTTGCGAAGCAGCCCCGATGCCGGCCATGGTTTCCTCGGCGGTGTTGTCGACCTGGCTGCCCAGCGTGTTGATCTTGTGGGCGACGTCCTGCTGAGCTGCGGTCTTCAGCGAATCTTCCAGCGCCTTGTAGAGCACGATGCGCTGCTCGGTATCGATGGTCAGCTTGTTGATCAGCGTCGATTGCGCCGCGATCTGGTTGTTGAGCGAATCGACGAAGGTCTGGAACATCGAGGTGTAGCGCTCGAGCGTCTGGCTCTCGGCCAGCAGCTCCTGCTCCTTGGCCTGCTTTTCGTTGTATTCCGTCGCCAGCTTGGAGCGTTCGCCTTCGAGCTGCGTGCGATCCTTCTGGCTGGTCGAAGCGGCGATCTTGTTTTCGATGTCGAGCAGCATCGGGTTGAGCTCCTCGATGCGCTTCTGCACGGCTTCGAGGTTGGTCATGGTGGTCTTGCGGCGCTCGATCACCTGCGACAGGCTGGTTTCCGAGGTCTTGTAGCGTTGGTCGAGGACCTCTTTCTGCGCCTTCAATATGCCGACGATGGTGTCGGATTTGACCAGCAGTTCCTGCAGATTGCCGGCCAGCGACATGTTGCGGACGCGGTCGGTGCGCATGCGCTGCTTGCTCTGGCTGGAGAAGATGCCGATGAATTTTTCCCAGCCGGTGTAGTTCTTCATGCTCTCGAATTCGGCGCCGAAGACGTTGGTGGCGTCCTCCAGCCCGATGATCAGGTCGGCAATGTTGCCTTCCATCACCTTCTGCTGCTTCAGCACATCCTCGATGCGGGCGTTCTCGAGGTCGAAATTTGCGTCGCCGATCTTCTTGTCTGATGTGGCAAGCGTATCAAGCATGGTGCCGGATTGCTCGATCTTGGAGCGCATGTCCTGCACGACCTGCTTGGTCTTGGCAATTTCGGCGTCGAAATTCTGCAATGTCGCCATTGGGGCCTCCCGCTTCGGCATGACGTCGCTGGTCGCGAACAGCGGCGAATATATGTGGGGCATCAGGGGATTGAAAGACGTGAAGATAAGGGCGGCGTGAAAACAAAAAAATTCGTCAGGGTCTTGAAAGCCAGTGAAGGCGTGGGCTTGGCGTGATTAGCTTGCCGACCAGCCATAGTTCAGCTGTCATTGAACTTTCATGCTGCAAGGCGAAGGCGCACGGATGCCTTTGTATTGGGCAAACCACCGAAGCAATCGCGGCCGCGATATGCGAGGAGAAAGCCGGCTTTACAGAGCTGGCGAACAGCGGATCAGGGCTTGGGATCGGCCTTCAGGTAGGCAATGACATTGGCGATGTCGTCGTCCTTGGCCAGGCCGGCAAACGCCATCTTGTTGCCGGGCACTTTCAGCTTGGGTGCCTTGAGATACTCGGCGAGATTGCCTTCATCCCAGACCAGGCCGGCGGCGCCGGCACTCTTCATCGCCTCGGAATAGCGGCCAAGAAAACTCTCCGCACTTCCGGCGGTGCGACCAACGACGCCCAGCAGATGCGGACCGACCTTGTCGCGGTCGGTGGCTGCTTCATGGCAGGCCATGCACCGGTTGAAGGCCTTCTTGCCCAGGGCCGGGTCGCCGCCGGCATGGGCCACAAGCGAGCTGGCAAGGAGAAGGATGCTGGCGGACGAAGCGGCTCGAAACATGCTGCCCCCGGAGAGTTCTGGCTGGCGGCCTTATAGTACCGAGGCTTTAACAAACGCTGCATCGCGGAAACAAACGCTGCATCGCGGCGGGATTGCGGAAGACAGGCCCGCGAGTCAGGCCTGTTGTGCCAGATCGCGGCGCAGGAAATCATTCAGCCGCTCGACCGCCTGGGTCGTCGACAGCGGGTTGCGAAGGATGCCGATTTCGAGGTCCGGCAGCACCGGAAGCCCTTCATTGCCGCCGACGATGCGCAGCGACGGTGGTACGCTGCGCAGGGCGAGGCCAGCCACCGCGAGCCCGGCCTGGACGACGGCGATCAGGCCAAGCAGAGAGGCGCTTGAATAGGTACAGCGATAGGAGCGGTCGGCATCGCCAAGCGCCTGCAGGACATTCATCCTGGCGGCGCAGCCCGGTTCGAACAAGGCGACCGGAAGCGGATCGGTCTCCCAGGCGACATGGTTTGATGAGGCGACCCAGACGAAGCGTTCCAGCCGGATCACCTCAAGCGGCTGCTCCGGCAAGCGGGTGATGATCGCCAGATCCAGCCGCCCCTCCGCCAGCGTCTTCACCAGCGCGGTCGACTGTTCGCAGATCAACTCCACCGTCACCAGGGGATGCTCCGCCGCGAAGCGTGAGAGCACGGGCGGCAGGAGGAAGGCGGCATAATCGTCGGGCACCCCCAAGCGGACGCTGCCTGTTTCCTTGGGCCGGGTGACACTTGCCCAGGCTTCATCCGACAGTTTCAGCAACCGGCGCGCATAGATCAGGAAATCCTCGCCGATCGCATTGGGAGTGACGGTTCTGGGACCACGCACCAGAAGCTGGTTGCCGACCATCTCCTCCAGCCGCTGCATCTGCATGCTGACCGCCGACTGGCTGCGGCCGACCCTGGGTGCTGCATTGGAAAGGCTGCCGCTCTCGACGACGGCGACAAAGGTTTTCAGCAGATTGAGATCGAGTGGCGCGGCCATGGTGCTATCAGTATATCGAATAGGTCATCACAAATCTATTCGCTTGTTTGAAGGTGGCGCCAGTGACCAGATGGTTGCTGGGACGCTGGGAAACCACCACATGACGGACGCCTCGACAGCCCGCTTTCCGGCCGCGAGCCTTGCTCTGGCAATGGTGATCGCCGGTACGGTCGGCGCCTTCGCCACGGAATCGGGGCTGCATCCCGTCGCCGTCGTCTTCTGGCGATGTGTGTTCGGCGCGATATTCCTTTTCTTATGGTGCCTGTTGCGCGGCTATCTGCCGGATCGGACGCTGTCGCCCTCTCGGCTTGCCCTTGCAGCACTTGCCGGCGTGTGCATGGTGCTGAGCTGGACGGCCTTCTTCGCCGGCTTCGCCATGACATCGATCGCCACGACGACGATTATCTACCATATCCAGCCGTTCTTCGTGGTCCTGATCGGTGTCGTCTTCCTCAAGGAGCGCATCTCGCTCGACCAACTGCTGTGGATGCTCGGTGCGTTTCTCGGCGTCGTGCTGGCCAGCGGCCTCGTCTTCGCGCACGGCCACGACGATGCCAACTGGGCGCCGGGCATTGCGCTGACGCTGGGCGGCGCAATGCTCTACGCCGTTACAACGATCCTCGCCAAGGGCCTTGGTCAGCAGCGCGCCGAAATCACGGTACTCTGCCAAACACTGGTTGGGGTCGTCATGCTCGCCCCGTTCGCCGGCATCGGCCAACATATTGCGCCTGCGTCATGGGGCTGGCTGCTCGGCATCGGCGTGCTGCACACTGGCATCGCCTACGTGTTGATGAATTCGGCCTTTCCGCGCCTGACGACACCGGTGATCGGCGTCATCACCTTCATCTATCCCGTCGTCGCCATCATCGTCGACTGGGCGATCTATGGGCATCCGCTCGGACCGGCGCAGGCTGCCGGCATGGCGCTGATTGCAGTGGCGACGCTGGGTGTGCGGCTGGGTTGGCGGTTTCCGAAGTGGCGTGTCTCGACCGTATGAGCCCGGTGCAATTCCAAGAAAAGCACATAGCGCTCCCCCTGGGAATTGCTCCAAAAACCAAGAGACAGAGTCAGCCCTTGATAAAGCCGATGAAGTCGTCGGGCGCGGCGCGGCCCATTTCTTCTTCCCAATGACGGCGGCAGAGCGAGACATAGACGTCCTTGCCGATCGCCACCTGCTCGCCCAGGCGCGCCACTTTGCCATCAGGGCCGAGGCGCACGACCATCGTCGCCTTGCGGCCGCAGCGGCAGATTGTACGCACTTCGCGCAAATCGTCGGCGATGGCCAGCAGCGCGCGCGAGCCGGAAAACAGCTTGCCCTGGAAATCGGTGCGCAGGCCGTAGCACATGACCGGGATATTCAGCCGGTCGGCGATGCGGGCGAGCTGCCAGACCTGCTCCTCCTCGAGGAACTGCGCCTCGTCGACGAAGACGCAATGCACTGACGTATGCGCGTGATGATCGGCGACGCGGGTGAACAGATCGTCGCCATCGCGGAACATCTCGGCTTCCGTCTCCAGGCCGATGCGCGACGAGATCAGGCCGGTGTCGCCCTTGCGGTAGTGGCCGGCGACGAACAGCATCGTGCCCATGCCGCGCTCGCGATAATTGTAAGAGGCCTGCAAGAGCATCGTCGTCTTGCCGGCGTTCATAGTCGCGTAGTGGAAGTAAAGCTTGGCCATGCCGCTCTTTTAAGCCGACTTGCCCTGATACGGGGAGGGGCGGTCGCCCGCATTCCCCTGAAAAAGCCCGCCCGTCTTCGAAAAAACCGTCCGGCATGGCAAAAGCGCCTGATGTGTCGCTGATTGGCCAGCCCGCGCCGTTGATCGTGATTGTCTTAATGCTTGAAACCACACCAGAATGGTGTTTGGCTGACGAAACAAGGCGGGCATAGAAACCGTAGCTACGCTTCGCCAAAGAATCACAATGGGAGACTGTCTATGTCGCGTATGAACTCTTTCGTCGCCGGCCTCGGCCTGGCGGCTTTTTTGTCCACCAGCGCTGCCTTTGCCGGCGATCCGGCGAGCTGCAAGGCGGTGCGTCTTTCCGATGTCGGCTGGACCGACATCCAGGCGACGACCGGCGTCGCATCGGTACTGCTCACCGCGCTCGGCTACGAACCGCAGACGATCCAGCTGTCGGTGCCGGTGACCATGGCGTCGCTGAAGAACAAGGATCTTGATGTCTTCCTCGGCAACTGGATGCCGTCGATGACCAACGACATCAAGGACTACACCGCCGACGGTTCGGTCGAGACCATCAGCGAAAACCTCAGTGGCGCCGGCTACGGTATCGTCGTGCCGACCTATGTCGCGGACGCCGGCGTCAAGACGCTGACCGACCTCGGCAAGTTCAAGGACAAGTTCGACGGCAAGATCTACGGCATCGAGGCCGGCAATGATGGTAACCGCATCATCCTCGACATGATCAAGAACCCGAAGGACAATCTCGAAGGCTTCGAGCTGGTCGAATCCTCGGAGGCTGGCATGCTCACGCAGGCCGAGCAGTCGATCAAGAGCAATGAGTGGATCGCGTTCCTCGGTTGGACGCCGCATCCGGTGATGGGTGCCATGAAGATCACCTATCTCGATGGCATGGGCGACAGCGGCTTTGGCGCAGCCACCGTGCATACCAATGTGCGCAAGGGTTACACCACCGAGTGCCCGAATGCCGGCAAATTCATCGCCAACCTGAAGTTCAATCTCGACATGGAAGGCGAGATAATGGACGCGATCCTCAAGGGCGCCGATGCCAATACGGCTGCGACCGACTGGCTCAAGAAGCATCCGGACGCGGTTGCTCCATGGATTGCCGGCGTGACCACTTTCGATGGCGGCGACGCGGCTGCAGCCGTGAAGACTGCGCTCGGAAGCTGAGCAGGTCTTGCGTTCGGCGTGACCGATCAAGAAGGGCAGTCACTTTAGAAGGGGCTGCCCTTTTTCATATCCTGTGACAAGATGACCGTCCGGCAAGGACGGCGACTGTCAAAGAGGGGCAAGATGGATCCGATTTCAAAATTCTTTGTCAGTTACAAGATCCCCATAGGCGAATGGGGCAAAGCGTTCTTCACCTTCCTTACCGACAATTTCAACACCTTCTTCCGCGGTCTCTCCGGCGGTTTGAATTTCCTGCTCGACGGAGTGGTCGACACGCTGCTGCTGGTACCGCCGGTCCTTCTCATCGCGCTGATTGCACTGCTTGCCTATTATCTGCAGCGATCGAGAGGCTTGGCCATGGCTGTCTTTCTCGGATTGCTGTTCATCCTCAACCAGAACCTCTGGAAGCAGACGGTAGAGACGCTGGTGCTGGTGGTTGCCGCCGCCGCCGTCTCGATGGCCATCGGTGTGCCACTCGGTATCTGGGCGGCGCACAAGCCGAAGGTCTATCGCGTCATGCTGCCGGTGCTCGATTTGATGCAGACGCTGCCGACCTTCGTATACCTCATCCCGGTGCTGACGCTGTTCGGCCTCGGCAATGCGCCCGGCCTCATCGTCACCATCATCTTCGTCATCCCGACCGCGGTTCGTCTCACGCATCTCGGCGTCGTCTCGGTGCCGAAGTCGATCGTCGAGGCCGGCGAGGCGTTCGGCGCCACCAAGAGCCAGTTGCTGTGGAAGGTGGAGCTGCCCTCGGCGCTGCCCACCATCATGGCCGGTCTGACGCAGTGCATCATGCTGTCGCTGTCGATGGTGGTGTTTGCCGCACTGATCGGCGCGGGCGGCCTCGGCACCGAAATCAACCGGGCGCTGGGTTCGCGCAAGATCGACCTCGGGCTCGAGGCGGGCCTCGCCATCGTCGTTTTGGCCATCGTGCTCGACCGGATGACCCGCATCGCCGTTGGAGGCAAGAAATGACCGTCGCCGTCGATTTCCGGAACGTCGATATCGTCTTCGGCGCCGACCAGGCCGGATCGCTGAAAATGATCGACGCCGGAGCCAGCCGCGCCGAGATCCTCGAAAAGACCGGCAATGTACTGGGTTGCGCCGGCGCCAGCCTGACCGTGAACGAGGGCGAAATCTCCGTGCTGATGGGTCTCTCCGGTTCGGGCAAGTCGACATTGCTGCGGGCGGTCAACCGGCTCAACGTGGTGTCGCGCGGCCAGGTGCTGGTCAAGGATGGCGATAAAACCGTCGACGTCGTCACCTGCGACGAGGCGACCCTGCGGCGCCTGCGCCAGAAACAGGTGGCGATGGTGTTCCAGCAGTTCGGCCTTTTGCCCTGGCGCACGGTGGAGGAGAATGTCGGTCTCGGCCTCGAACTCGCCGGCGTACCGGAAGCCGAGCGCAAGGAGCGCGTGCAACGCCAGCTCAAGCTGGTCAATCTCGACCAGTGGTCGAAGAAATACGCGCATGAGCTGTCGGGCGGCATGCAGCAGCGCGTCGGCCTGGCGCGGGCCTTCGCCACCGAGGCGCCGATCCTGCTGATGGACGAGCCGTTCTCGGCGCTCGACCCGCTGATCCGCACCAAGCTGCAGGACGAATTGTTGCAGCTGCAGGCCGAATTGAAGAAGACCATCATCTTCGTCAGCCACGACCTCGAGGAGGCGCTGAAGATCGGTTCCCACATCACCATCATGGAGGGTGGGCGCATTGTGCAAACCGGCGCGCCGGAGGACATCGTGCTGCGGCCCGCCAACGACTATGTCCGCGACTTCATCGCCAATGTGAACCCGCTGTCGGTGCTGACCGCCTGGAACGTGATGCGCGACCGTCGCGATCTGGAGCACGGCAAGGATGGCTGGGTGTGGCTCGACCGCCGCAAGACGACGCGCTTCAAGATCGATGATCACGGGCTGGTGGCGGCGGCCGAACGCGATGGCAAACCGGCGGTCTGGGTGTCGTGCGCCGAAGTCGAAGGCCAATCCGAAGAAGCCGCGCAAGTGTTCTGGGCCAATCCGGGCACCTCGCTGAAAACCGTGATGCTGGCCATGCACCGTTCGCAGACCGCTCCCGTGGCGCTGTTCGACGACCAGTCGCGCTTCGTCGGCGCCATCGGCATCCGCGACGTGCTGAGCGCGGTGCTGCGGCGGTAACCTTCGCCGTCAATTCAGCCCATAGGGCGGTTTATTGTTTTCGAGGGAACAGCCGGGTCGCATAATTGAGGTTGAGGAATGCGAAACGCGACGGTGGCTGCACTCATATACGAGTTTCTATTCGACGTTTACCGGCTAATCGACGCCGAGCGAGAGCACAACGAGTGGCTGCCAGACGAACATAGTGTGGTGCGCGAAGCCTTCTTTCACAGTTACATCAGCTGCTGGGAGTGGAGTACCTCGGTGCTGGAGGAGGTCGGCGCCACCAAGACCCTCCAGCTGCCGCACATTAGGCAAGACCCGAACAGGCGCAGTCCGTACAGCTACCCTTTAATGACCTTGGACGACTGTCGCGTTGCAGACTTTTCAGAGTTCGAGACATTCGACAATTATTGCTATGCAATGTTCACCTTTTACCAATTGATCGGTCAAACTTCGCGTGAGAACGAGGTCAATCTGGCCGTTCGGTCTCCCCGGTTCTTGGAGGCAGTCGCATCCAAGGACGATGTCTTCATGATCGAGGACATTCATTGCGTTAAATTTAGACGAGATCGCTTCGAGGAAAAGGTGATGACGCGTTGGCGCGAGATGCAACTTCGCATATTTCGACGCAAGGACGGCGTACTGAAATACGCAACCAGCCCATCCACCGCTCGTTGACCTATGCTGGTTGAAGTTGAGAGCAGACCGACGAAGAACCGGCTAACGAAACTGCCCTGTCATATTGTGGCAGCCTTATGCCGCCAGCGGCAGGCGCAGTTGGGTCAGCAGGCCGCCGCCCGGGTTGTTGGACAGGCGGATCTCGCCACCGGCGGCGCGCGCGATGTTGCGGGCAATGGTCAGGCCGAGGCCCAGACCGCCGGTCTGGCGGTTGCGCGATTGTTCGAGGCGCACGAACGAGCCGAACACGGCATCGATCTGTGCCTGCGGTATGCCCGGCCCTTCATCGCGGATGGTGAGCAGGATCATGTTCTCCGACCGGCGCAGCGAAAGATGCGCCTTCTTGCCGTAGGTGACCGCGTTCTGCACCAGATTGGTGACGCAGCGCTTGAGCGCCACCGGCCGCGCCATGCAGATCAGCCCGCGCGAACGGGTCTCGTCGTCGAACGACACGTCGTCATAGCCGTCGGCGATCGATTCCACGAGCGACCAGAAATCGATGCGTTCGTTCTTTTCCTCGGTCACTTCGAAGGTGGCGAAGTCGATCACCGAGCTGGCGATGCCCTCGACATCGGCGAGGTCGTGCGCCAATGCCTCGCGGACCGCCGATTTGCGCAACAGCTCCAGGCGCAGGCGCATCCTGGTCATCGGCGTGCGCAGATCATGCGCCAGTGCCGCCGCCAGATGTTCGCGGTCTTCGACATATTCGCGCAACCTTGCCTGCATGGCGTTGATCGCCTTGGCGGCGGCTCGCACTTCGCGGCTGCCGCTCTCAGCGATCGGTGGGCTCTTCAGATCCTTGCCGATCCGGTTCACGGCGGTTTCCATCATCCGGTAGGGCGCCGTCAGTCGGCGCAGCGACCAGATCGACATGATCACCACCAGCCCTGCGATCAGCGAATAGAGCGGCAGGCTGTCGAAGCTCAGGATCGGGCCGACCGGCGTGATCGGCTCGGTGAAGTTCAGCCATTGGCCGTCGGCGAAGCGCAGCGAGGCCGTCAGCTTGTCGCTCTGGGCGAAGTCGGCGGCCAATACCAGAAGGTCGCGCTCGACCTGGCCGATGTCGGGTCCCGGGGCCGTGCCGTCCGCGTCATCGGCCTCGCGCGTCGCCGGATCGCGGCGTACGCGTGCATCGGTGATGCCGAATTTCGACAGCCTGCCGACGAGGATGTCTTCGAGTTCGGCCAGTTCGTCGTCACCGGCGATCGACGAAGTGACCGCCGGCGTGTCCGAAACGGTGAGCGCATAGGTTGAATTGAACAGGCCGCTCGCCGTCGCCTTGCGCTCGTCCGGACTGGCGTCATGCATGAGCTGCACCAGCGAGAAGGCACGGTCGTTGAGCCGGTAGAGGTCGACGACGTCGTTGGCGGCGGCGCGGTCGCGCGATACGATGTAAAGGGTCGCGACCTGGCTGATCAGCAGGCCGGCAATGACGATCAGCAGCACCCAGACAGGCAAGGTCTGCGGCAGGAAACGTCTCATTCGGAGGTCGTCTCGGGCAGGAACTGGTAGCCGCCGCTGCGCACGGTCAGGATCAGCTTGGGCGTTTTGGGGTCGTCTTCCATCTTGCGCCGCAACCGGCTGACCAGGATGTCGATGCTGCGGTCGAAGGAATAGTCGCTGTCGCCGCCGGACAGTTCGATGAGCTGGTCGCGGGTCAGCACGCGCTGCGCGCTCTTGACGAAGGTCTGCAGCAGGTTGAATTCCGCCATGGTCAGCTCGACCCTGACATCGTCGGGTGCGATCAGCCGTCGCCGAGCACAATCCATCGTCCAGCCGGCGAAGCGGTAGATCTGCTTGGTGGTGGCGCGCTTAGGCTCGGCGGCGCCATTGCGCCTGAGCACGGCGCGGATACGCGCCAAAAGTTCGCGCGGGTCGAAAGGTTTGGGCACATAGTCGTCGGCGCCCATTTCCAGGCCGACGACGCGGTCGGTCGTCTCGGTGACGGCGGTCAGCATGATGATCGGCGTCGAGTACTGGGCGCGCAGGTCGCGGCACAGCTCCAGCCCGCTCTTGCCGGGCAGCATCACGTCAAGGACGATGAGGTCCACCTGGACGCGCCGCAGGATGGTCTCCATCTCAATGCCGTCGGCGGCAACCGAGGTGTGCAGGCCCCGCTTCTGGAAGAATTCCTGCAGCAGGTCGCGGATGCCCTTGTCGTCGTCGACGATCAGTATGTGTGCGTCGGATTTCACAGCAGCCCTGTCATTGTTGCCAAGCCCTTCTGTCTTTGATTGCCAAGCCCTTCTGTCACAACCCACACGATAGAATTCAGGCCATATGTTGGCCAGTGGCTATGATGGGTTCACACCGGCTTTCTCAGACACAATCCAGAAACAAAATTCTACAGTTCAGAAAAACTCCTGAAAAATTTCAAGGGCATAACTGGTCTCGTGGCGGTCAGGTCATCGGCTGCGACGCTAGTCTCCGGGTTTACGGATAAACCGATGCCAAGGTTGTCGATCAGTTTGTTGGGTGCGTTGCTGGGCTTCTGCCTGGTCACTGCCGCTGTCGGACAATCGGACGCAAAGGTGACGCTCACAACCCGGAGCGAACGGTGCGCCAATCTCAGCCACCAATTTGATGAAGCCCTCGAAACCCACGCCACGGCAACGCAGGTCACCGCGGCAAAGGCACTTCAGAGAAAGGGCAACCGGTACTGCGCCGCCAAGAAACAGGCGCAGGGCATCCGGATGCTCGCCAATGCTTTGAAGCTGCTTGGAGTGACGCCGAACGACCCGGTTCAGTAACACTCAGAAACTTGACCCGCATAAAAAGGAAACGAAGCCATGAAAAAGTCCATCCTCTCCGCCACCGGTCTCGCCGTCGCTCTGGCTTTCGCGATGCCGGCTCTCGGCAACGCCGCCGCCACCACGACCGCTGCTCCGGCTGCTTCGACGACCACAGCTCCGGCGACTGCCGCTCCGGCCAAGGCTGCTCCGAAGAAGGTCGTCAAGAAGACCGTCAAGAAGCACAAGAAGGCTGCCGAGAAGGCCGTCAAGAAGGACGCCCCGAAGACGTAATCAGGTCCGGCATAAAATGCCGGCTGTTGGCCAAGGACGCTCCAGCTGGTTTCGGCTGGAGCGGCCTTCTTCCTGTCCGAGCCACCGAAGCCCTGACGAAGTCTGGCACCGGCAGCTTCCGCCTCGACTGACACTTTACCCGTTTGCAACGCCGGCCGTGTAGGACAATCCGCATGAAGAAGCGGCTTTCGTCCATTTTGCGCTCGATGGTGATCGGCGGCCTGGTTGCCACCGGCGTCGCCAGGGTGCTGATCCTGTTCACCGCCAGCCCGGTGCCCGATCCGGCCACCGGACGCACCGAGCCTTCGCTGTTCGCGCCGGCGATTTCCACCAACTGGGACTACATCACGCCGGCACAGACCTGGCTGCTGATCGTGCTGACAGGCGCGACGCTGATCTGCGTCGCCGCATGGCCGATCACGGTCTGGCTGGAACGCCGGGCGGATGCGGGTGGAAACCGCTTTCACCCCGATATGCGGCCCGCCACGACCGCGCGGCAGATTCCCAGCCGCCGCATGTTCGGCCGTCAGGACCGTTGAACGGCAACCGACACTTTCCCACATGATTGTGAATGGCCGCGTCGGCGGACACTGGTTTTCGCGCGTCGACCAAAATGGACGACCGCTTTCGCTGGTGCCAGAATGGCGGCAGGGTTGCTACGCCAGAGCAATTCACCGTTTCGTGGAAACGGCGAACCGTTCTGATCCTTTGTCTTGACGCAATTCCGGGCGGAAAACCGTTTTACACTTTTCCTGGAATTGCTCTAACGGTCGGTTCCGATGCCTGAAATCACCACAAAACCGCGCGTCCAGGTCAAGCCGCAGGTCGAACGGCCAAAGCTCTACAAGGTCATCCTCATCAATGACGATTTCACGCCGCGCGAATTCGTCGTGACGGTGCTGAAGGGTGAGTTCAAACTCAGCGAAGACCAGGCGCATCGGGTGATGATCACCGCGCATCGTCGCGGCGTCTGCGTCGTCGCCGTGTTCACCAAGGAGGTCGCCGAGACCAAGGCGACGCGCGCCACCGATGCCGGCAAGGCCAAGGGCTATCCGCTGATGTTCACGACGGAGCCGGAGGAGTAGCCCTACCGTCCCTCGCGGTACCACATCGAACCCATTGCCAGAAGCAGCAGGCCGAGGCCGAGGAAGCCGCCGAACAGCGGCACGCGCGAGACGGCCTTGAGCACGCTGTCGTCCGTGGTGCGCAGTCCGATCCAGTCGTTGCCGGACGCAGCACCAGCCGAGCGCACAGGCACGATGGAAGGCAGCGTCACGTCGCTGCCAAGGGCTGTGGACGACGCCAGCCGGCGCACGCTGCCGCCGGTGGCTTCAGCCGGCGCTTTCAGCCGGTTTTCGGTGGAAATGACGTCGGCGAATTCCGGGGCGTTGACCGGCCCGACATGGGCGAGCGCGGTGAGGTCGCCATTGGCGACCTGATAGAGGCCGATCTCGCTGGTCTCGACGCTGCCTAGGAAAACGCCGGGCTCGGATTTCTCGAGCTTGACGGTCAAGGTCTTGCCGGACGGGGTGATGATCTGCGCGGGGCCGGGATCGTCGGCCATCGTCTGGCGGCGGATTTCCAGCACCATGCCGCGGCCGTCGGCGGTCAGCCGCTCTTCCTCGAGCTCAGGCTCCTTCATCAGCCAGTGGGCGATGCGCCGGTAGAGCTGGACATGCGGGCCGCCGCCCTCGAAGCCGCGCGCCCACAGCCAGCCCTGATCGGACAGCAGCATGCCGACGCGGCCTTCGCCCTTGCGGTCGAGCAACAGCAGCGGCCGGTTGTCGGCGCCCTTCATCACCACTGCGCCTTCGGGATTCTGCACGCCGATGGTGCGGAACCAGCGGCTCCAGTGCGGCGGCTCGGTGGCAGAGCCATCCAGCCCACGCGTCACCGGGTGGCGCTGGCCGAGTTCGGTGAGGCGCGGATAGAAGGCCTTGTCGACCACCTCGCCGGTCGGCATCGCCGGCAGGGCGGACATCAGCGGCGTGCGCGCGATCGAGCTTTCGCCGGCATATTCGGGGCCGGCCGCGATCAGCAGCGCGCCGCCCTTTTCGACATATTCGGAGATGTAGTCGTAATAGAGGATCGGCAGCACGTCGCGGTGCTGGTAGCGGTCGAAAATGATGAGGTCGAAATCCTTGATCTTCTCGACGAACAGTTCGCGGGTCGGGAAGGCGATCAGCGATAATTCGTTGATCGGCGTGCCGTCCTGCTTTTCCGGCGGCCGCAGGATGGTGAAATGGACGAGATCGACCGAGGCGTCGGATTTCAGCAGGTTGCGCCAGGTGCGTTCGCCGGCATGCGGCTCGCCGGAGACGAGCAGCACGCGCAAGTTCTCGCGAATGCCGTCGATGAGCGCGATGGCGCGGTTGTTGGTGTCGGTCAGTTCGCCCGGTTCGCGATCGATGGCGAGTTCGACGATGTTGCGGCCGGCGCCCGGAATGGTGACCTGCAACGGCATCGCCTGGCCGACAGTGGCGTGCTCGACCGCGACCTGTTCGCCATTGACCGAAACGCGCACATCGACCGGGCCGGTCTCGTTTTCGGTCGAGATGACGCGGTAGGTCATGTCGAGCGGCTTGCCGACAAGGCCGAAGCGCGGCGCGTTCTCGAAACGTATGCGGCGATCCTTCTCGTGGTCGTTGCCGGTTATCAGCGCATGCAGCGGGGCGTTGAAATCGGGCGCACCGGGGGGCGCGTCATGGACCTCGCCATCGGTGATCATGATGGCGCCGCCGATGCGTGACGGCGGCACGTCGCGGAAGGCGCCTTCAAGCGCGCCGAACAGCCGTGTCTCGGTGCGCTCCTCGGCGGCCTCGGATTTGCCGGCCTCGACGACGCGCACGTCGAACTGCTTGAAGCGGCCAAGCCGCTGCTGCAGCCCGGCCAACGCCTCGTCGGTCTGCTTGGTGCGGTCGCCGATATCCTGGCTCTGGCTGCGGTCGACGACGAGGGCGACAACGCTTTTCAGTGGCTCACGCTCCTCGTTGAGGAACACCGGGTTGAACAAAGCGGCGGCGAGCGCCAGAAGGGCGATGAAGCGGAAGACCGAACCGCGCTGGCGAAACCACAGGCCGACCAGCGCAAGCAGCGCCAGCGGCACCAGCGCCAAGGCCAGCAGTGGCCAGGAGATCAGCGGTTCGAAGGAGATCGACCAGTTCATTCCTTACCCTCCCCTTTTTGGGGAGGGTTTATCCGCGACCGGAGGGCACCAAACAAACTCATTCTACTGCCCCAGCCGTTCGAGCAGTATGGGCACGTGCACCTGGTCGGATTTGTAGTTGCCGGTTAGCATGTACATCATGATGTTGACGCCGGCGCGCAGCGCGTAGATGCGCTGCATCGGGTCTGCCGGCACGGTTGGCAGCAGCGCATCGCCGTTCTGGTCGACCGCCCAGGCGCCAGCGAAATCATTGGCGGTGATCATGATCGGCGAGACGCCATCGCCGGTACGCACCGGCCGGTTCTCGGCGTTGCTGGCGTCGAGCGAGGCCTCGACCCAGAGCGGGCTGCCGGCGAAGCGGCCGGGGAATTCGGGCAGGATGAAGAAGGATTTGGTCAGCACGTGGTCGGACGGTACCGGTTCTAGCGGCGGCACGTTGAGGTTGCCGAGGATGTCGCGCAGCCGCTCCGTCGCCGGGCTGGTCGAATCGGCGCCGATGCCGTTGGCGAATTGGTCGCGGGTGTCGAACAGCACCGTGCCGCCTTGCTGCATATAGGCGTCGACGCGGGCGATCGCTGCCTGGCTGGGCATCGGTGCGGCCGGATCGATCGGCCAGTAGATCAGCGGGTAGAACGACAACTCGTCCCTCGAAATGTCGACGCCGGCCGGCTCGCCCGGTTCCAGCGCCGTCTTCTCGACCAGGAATCGCGTCAGCCCCTCGAGCCCGGCGCGGCTGATCGAATCGTCGCCCGGCACGCCGGTCAGCACATAGGCGATGCGGGTCTTCGAAATCGCCTCGATGGCAATTTCGTCACCCGGCTTGGCGTCGTCGGCGCGGGCAAGGTCGGCATGACCGAACAAGGCACCGAGCGCAATCAGGACGGCGGCGGTGGTTGTCACGGCACCGGCGCGGCGCGGCCGGCGTGAAAACAGGCCGCCCATCCAGAACACCGCCAGCGTATCAAGCAGCATCAGCACCAGGGCGGCCGCGACCAGCGTGCCTTTCAAATTGCGCGATTCGTCAAAGGCATACTGGATCGAGGTGACCGGAACAGTGATTTGCGGGCGCGCCAGGGGCGCCAACTTGCTGTCGGCTTCCAGCAGATTATGGGCAAATACACCCGTCTCGGAACCATAGAGACCGGGCGGGTTTTCAAAAGTCACCGGCAGCGCGCCAGCGCCCGGTACAAGCGGCCGTGCATCCGGCGTCGGCGGCACCAGCGAGCCGTCGGCTGCAATCATGCGATAGGGCGCCAGCGACGCCGCGGCCGCTTCGGCATTGGCGATGGCCGCGCCCTGGTTGCGCGACAGCTGCACGATGCGGCGCAGCATCTCGACGAAGCTGCCAGAGATCGGCAGGTTCGACCAGGTTGCCTCGGGGGTGACGTGGAACAGCACCAGCGTGCCCTTGCCTTTCTTCAGTCCGGTGACCAGCGGCGTGCCGTCGGCAAGGGCCGCCCAGGTGCGCTCGACGATATCGGATGTCGGCTCGGCCAGCACCTGCCTGCTGACGGTGACCTCGGTCGGCGGCGCCAGATCGGCGAACGGGCCGGCCTTGGGGAATTCGGTGACCGGCTGCGGCGACGTCCATGACAGCGCGCCGCCGAGCGACCGCTCGCCGGTGCGAAGGCGGACGGGCAGCAAATCGTCGTCATCGCCCGCGGTGGCCAGCCGCGAACCGGCGAAACGCACCAGCGTGCCGCCATTGTCGACCCAATCGACAAGTCTCTGCCGGACCTGTCCGGGAATGGTGCCGATATCGGCCATAACGATCATCGCGGGCTTCTGGTCGAGGATTTGCGGGATGGCGTCGGCAAGATCGGCGCTGGAGGGTTCGACCAGATCGGCGAAGGGCTGCAGCGCCCGCCTGATGTAGTAGAGCGGCGACAAAAGCGGCTGTGCCTGGTCGGCTTCGGCCTGCGACAGCAGTCCGACGCGGCGGCGCTTGGAGCTTTCGTCGAGGACGCGGACCGCGCCGGCCTGCCGCTCGCCGTCGAGCGCGATCGAAGCGAAGTCGTTGCGCAGCTCGAACGGCACCGCCATGGTGCCGGTGGCGGTGGTTTCGCCAGGCGAAAAGGTCAGCGTCGCATCGGCGATGCGGCGGCCCTTGTCGTCGAAGGCGCCGGCGGTGACCTGCGCCGGGGCAGGGTCGCCCGGCGCGCGAATGGCGGTCAGTGCAAAGCCGTCGACCTGGTTGTCAGCGGCGGTCAGGCCGGTCAGCGACAGCCTGTCCGCGGTTGCCCAGACGACACGTGCGGCATTTTTCGACAAAAGCGTGTTGAAGGCGGCTTCATCGCCTTTTGCCGCCAGGCCGTCGGCAAGCACGGCGACGCTGGCCCCGGGCAAGGTCTCCAGCACGCCGGCGACGCGGGCATAGATGGCGGGCCGGTCGGTCGGGATCGGCCGCGGCTTGGCGGCGCGCAGCCGGTCAAGCGCGGTGGCGGCATCGAACGGGCCGACCTCGGCATTGGCCTTTTCGGCGGTGAAGGCGATGACGACCGGCACGCCGTTGGCGCCGGCATCGTTGATCAGCCGCTCGGCGGTGGCGACGCGTTTGCCCCAGTCGGCGGCACTTGCCCAGTCATTGTCGATGACCAGGGCAAGGGCGGCTCCCTCGGCCGGCAGCTTTTCGCGCGGGTTAAAGACCGGGTCGGCCAATGCCGCGACGATGAGGGCCGCCATCAAGAGCCTGAGCAGCGTCAGCCACCACGGGCTCTGCTGCGGCGTCTCCTCGCGCTTCAGCACGCGCGCCAGGATCTTCAGCGGCGGGAAGATTTCGGTCTGCGGCTTGGGCGGCGTCAGCCTGAGCAGCCACCAGATCACCGGCAGTGCCAGCAGGCCCCACAGCACCATGGGGGCGCCAAAGGAAAGCGGCAGCCAACTCATGCGACAGCCTTTCCTGGCCGATCGCCACCGGCGATCGTGCCGGCACGACCGCCGGCGGTCGGCCTGGCCGAGGGGCCATCAGCGGTCATCGCCATGTGCAGCCGCACCAGCGCGTCGGAGGCGAGCCGATCGGTGTGGTTGACGGTAAAGCTCCAGCCAAGCCGTTTGCACCAGCCCGTCAGTTCATGGCGGCGGGCGGCGTAGAGCAGGCGATATTCATCACCCAGCATTTCGGCGCGGCCGGCGGTCAGCTTGTCGCCGGTCTCGGGATCGGTGAACTCGGTGCGGCCGGCATAAGGGAAGGTCTCCTCGGCCGGGTCCGCGACCTCGATCAGGTGGGCACGTACGCCGTGGCGGGCCAGCACGTCGAGCCAGGCCATCGTCTCCTCGACGGGATCGAGGAAATCGCTGACGATGACGATGTCGCAGAAGCGCCTGATGTCGGACAGGTCGGGTTTTGCCGGCAAATCGCCGGCATGCATCAACTGGGCGGCGATGCGTTCGGCGCCGTTGCGGGCGGTGAACGGGTCGGTGAGGCCCGGCCAGGCGATGCGCTCACCGCTGCGCGACAACAGCTCGGCCATGGCCAGCGCCAGCACCAGCGCGCGCGATTGCTTGGAAACGCTGGCGCCGGTCGATTTGTAGAGCATCGACGGCGAGGGGTCGGCCCACAGCCAGACCGTATGGGCGGCTTCCCATTCGCGGTCGCGCACATAGGTGTGGTCGTCGCGGGCCGAGCGGCGCCAGTCGATGCGCGAGGAATCTCCCTCGACATAGGGCCGGAACTGCCAGAAATTCTCGCCGATGCCGCGCTTGCGGCGGCCATGCCAGCCGGCGATCACGGTGTTGACGATGCGGCGCGCCTCGACCAGCAGGTCTGGCACAAGCGAGGCTCGCAACCGGCCACGGGCGAGCGCGTCGCGCGTCGCTGCCGGAGCCTGGACCTCGCCGATGCGCGGCATCAAATTCCTTTCACGAGTTTCGCCACCACGTCACGCACGCCGGTGCCTTCGGCGCGGGCGGCGAAGGTCAGCGCCATGCGATGCTGCAGCACCGGCTCGGCCAGCGCACGCACGTCGTCGACCGAGGGCGCCAGCCGTCCGTCGTAAAGCGCGCGCGCCCTTGTGCACAGCATCAGCGCCTGGCTGGCGCGCGGGCCGGGACCCCAGGCGACGTTCTTGTCGGTCTCGGCATTGCCTTGGCCGGGACGCGCCGAGCGCACCAGCGTCAGGATCGCCTCAACGACGCTTTCAGGCACCGGCATGCGGCGGATCAGCGTCTGGATCTCCTTCAGCCGCACCGGCTGCAGCACGTTCTGCGCTTTCGCGTCCTCGATGCCGGTGGTTTCCAGAAGGATGCGGCGCTCTGCCTCGATCTCGGGATAGAGGATATCGACCTGCATCAGGAAGCGGTCAAGCTGGGCCTCGGGCAGCGGATAGGTGCCTTCCTGCTCCAGCGGGTTTTGGGTTGCCAGCACGTGGAAGGGCGCCGGCAGGTCATGGCGGGCGCCGGCAATGGTGACGTGGTATTCCTGCATGGCCTGCAGCAGCGCCGACTGGGTACGCGGCGACGCGCGGTTGATCTCGTCGGCCATCAGCAACTGGGCGAAGATCGGCCCGGAGATGAAGCGGAAGGAGCGTTTGCCGGTTTCGTCCTGCTCCATCACTTCGGAGCCGAGGATATCGGACGGCATCAGGTCCGGCGTGAACTGGATGCGACGCGAATCGAGGCCGAGCACGATGCCAAGTGTTTCGACCAGCTTGGTCTTGGCGAGGCCCGGCACGCCGACCAAAAGCGCATGGCCACCGGCCAGCAGAGCCACCAGAGTACGCTCGACGACGCTTTCCTGTCCGAAGATGACCCGGCCGACCCCGTCACGAATCCGGGAGATGTCGGCAAGCGCCTTTTCGGCCTCGGCGATCATGTCCTTTTCGCTGATCGGGCTTTCCTTGACCATCACGCTCATGCCGCATCGATCCTTGTGGTTGGAATACCATGGCTGGAACAACGGCTGCACCATACCATAAGTTGCCGCGATTCGGCCTCGCGTGGCGCCTATGTCGAAACTTAAATCACAGACTTAGGCTGACAAGCGCAACAACAGTGACTATTTCGTGACCATGACGGGACGCTTGGGACATCGTGAAGAAAGCCTGACGGATGCCACCGAGGCGCGTGGCCTCGAGGCGCTCATCTCGCGCGCCGCCCGTGCCGGCAAGGGCGCGGCACCCGTCGAACGCTGGAACCCCGACTTCTGCGGCGATCTGGACATGGAGATCAAGTCCGACGGCACCTGGTTCTATCTGGGCACGCCGATCGGGCGCATGCCGCTGGTGCAGCTTTTCTCCTCGGTGCTGCGCAAGGACGCCGATGGCAGGACCTATCTGGTGACACCGGTGGAAAAGGTCGGCATCCGCGTTGCCGATGCGCCGTTCATCGCCGTCGAAATGGACGTTTCGGGTAGCGGCGAAGCGCAGACCATCACCTTCCGCACCAATGTCGGCGATGTCGTCGAGGCCGGGCCGGAACGGCCGCTGCGCTTTGTCGACGAGAACGAGACCGGCGGATTGAAGCCCTATGTGCTGGTGCGGGGCCGTCTGGAGGCGCTGGTGGCGCGGCCGGTTATGTATGAGCTGGTCGGGCATGGCGAGGAGGTCGAGATCGGCGGCGAGACGATGTTCGCGGTGCGCTCCAAGGGCGCCGTGTTCCCAATCATGCCGGCGGACCAGTTGAAGCGGCTGAGTGCGTGATGGACCAGGTGACGCCGGCGCCGTTTTCATCCGCGGATTTTCGCGCGCGTTTTGCCGTGCAGCCCGATGCGCATGCCGGCGACGATTATGGCGATCATCGCTTCAACCCCGGCCATCCGCGCCTCAACCAGGGCAAGGCGCTGCGCAATGCCGCGGTGCTGATCCCGGTGGTCGATCATGAGGGCGATGCGACGGTTCTCCTGACCAAACGGGCCGAAAAGCTGCGCAGCCATTCGGGGCAGGTGGCATTTCCCGGCGGCACCATCGATCCGACCGATCCGAGCCCTGAGGCGGCGGCGCTGCGCGAGACTTTCGAGGAGATCGGGCTTGGCCGAGACCGCATCGAGATCATTGGCCGCATGCCCGACTATGTGGCCGGCAGCGGCTACCGCATCGCGCCGGTGCTGGGCATCGTGCGGCCCGGTTTCCAACTGACACTCAACGCCGATGAGGTCGACGCCGCTTTCGAAGTGCCGCTGCGCTTCTTGATGGACCCGGCCAACCACAAGCGCGACAGCCGCATGTGGAACGATCTCGAATGGTTCTTCTACGACATGCCTTACGGCGAACGGCGCATCTGGGGCGTCACCGCCGGCATCATCCGTACCCTCTATGAAAGGCTTTATGCGTGAGTGTCTCGATCGCGGACAGGGCCGATTGGCTCGGCGACAAGCATCTGCAGCGCTTGCTGTTCGCACTGGCCGAAGGCGGTGAAGAGGCGCGAGTCGCCGGCGGCGCGGTGCGCAACACGCTGATGGGCCAGCCCGTCGCCGACATCGACATCGCCACCACCTGCCTGCCGGAGGAAACCCTCCGCCGCGCCGAAGCGGAAGGCTTCAAGGCGGTGCCAACCGGCATCGAGCATGGGACAATCACCGTGGTTGCCGGCGGAAAACCCTATGAAATCACCACCTTGCGCGCTGATATCGAAACCGACGGGCGACGCGCGAAAGTGTCGTTCGGGCGCGACTGGAAGCTCGATGCCGAGCGGCGCGACTTCACCATCAACGCGCTCTATGCCGAGGCCGATGGCAGGGTTGTCGACCTGGTCGGCGGCATCGCCGACATCGAGGCACGCCGGCTGCGCTTCATCGGCGACCCGGAAGCGCGTATCCGCGAGGATTATCTGCGCATCCTGCGCTTCTTCCGCTTCTTCGCCTGGTATGGCGACGGACGGCCGGACGCCGAAGGGCTGAAAGCCTGCGCCCGGCTGAAGGAAGGGCTGGCCCAGCTTTCAGCCGAGCGAATCTGGTCGGAACTGAAGAAACTCTTGTCGGCGCCCGATCCGTCACGGGCGCTGCTCTGGATGCGGCAGGCAGGCGTCTTGACCGCAGCGCTGCCGGAAAGCGAGAAATGGGGCATCGATGCCATCCATGGGTTGGCCAAGGCCGGGAAGGATCTGGGCTGGGCACCCGACCCGCTGCTCAGACTGGAAGCGATCGTGCCGCCCGATGCCGCTCGCATGAAGACGCTCGCCGAGCGGCTCAAATTCTCGACAGCCGAAGCGGATCGCCTGCGCCACTGGGCGCTTGCCACCGCCGTCGAACCGAAGACGACCGAGGGCGAACTGGCGAAAAGGCTCTATCGCGGCGACCGGAACGGGTTTGTCGACCGGCTGCGGCTGTCGCTTGCGGCAGCCAGGGTGCGCGCCGTCGAGGACAATGAGGCGCTGCTCGAAGCCGGTGGCTTTTCGCGCCTGCTTGCCTTCGCCGTTAAATGGGAAAAGCCGTTGTTTCCGCTGAAAGGTGCCGATCTCACGGCGCTCGGCGCAACTCCAGGACCGAAACTCGGCGAAATCCTCAGGAATCTCGAGGCGGAATGGGTCGAAGCCGGGTTTGCCCCTGATCGCGACGCGCTCCTCAAGCGCGCCGCCGAAGCCTTGAAGGCCGGGTAGATCAGGCCGCGTCGCGGCTCTTTTCGATGCGCGAGCGGATCGCCTCGATCATCGTCTCGCGGATAACCGTTTCGCCATGCGTCTCGCGCATGTGCTCGACGGCACGGCGCATCACCTCGGCCTCCTCGTCGGCACGCGTGTGCCAGTCACAGCCGGGCACGAGCGACCCGCAGTGAAACTCCTTCATGGGATTTTCTCCTTTTCCTCCGTGAAGCCTGGTCGAGGCTCCGGTACTTTTTTGGCTCATGGTCCGGTTCCAGGGTTGAATCCACGGACCGCGAGCGGGTGAGAAGCATAACACAGATGGGGCGGCATTGGTTGCGGTCAACGGCAAAAAGGCGGAGCAGCGCTGCTCCGCCCTCTTAACACTACCCCGAAACAGGACCGGACATCGTCTCATCCTGCTCTGGCGGGCAAGCCATCATTTTGCGGCCTTGACGGCCTCGGCGACCTTGTTCTTGCCCTTCATATCCCATGAGACACGGACTTTTTCACCGACCTGCAGGCCAGGATCCTTGAAGGTCTTGGAGAGCGTAAAAGACGATCCATCGTCGAGGACCAGACTCATGGCCCTTGCGTCAAAGGTCTTGATCGTTCCGGTGGTGTGCTTGACGGCGGCGAATGCCACCGAACCGGAAGCGAGAAGGGCAGCGGCGGCCGCCGAAACAATGATCTTGCGCATTGCGAAGTACTCCTGGAAGTAGGGCATCCCTCTCTATGAGGTGCCCCGCGTCGTCTGGGCCGTCCGGTCGCGTCGGGTCGCGGCTCGCTTTGTCTTGACGCAATTCCGGTCGGAAAGCCGTTTCGCACTTTCCTGGAATTGCGCGCAGGCGAGCCGCCGGCGCTTCCCGACCCGGCGCCACAAATATACCAGTCTTTTCAACAGCCTATTAGACGAAAAAGAAATTTTTCGCCGCACCGTGTGCCACATTCCATGTCCATTTCGAGCGAATGGGACATCAATGCGGCTCACGCCGGGCTCACCATTTTGTTACGGCCAGCGGACCTCGGGCGGCAGGCTGGAGAGAATGGACGCGACATTGCCGCCGGTCTTCAGTCCGAAGATGGTGCCGCGATCGTGAAGCAGATTGAATTCGACATAGCGGCCGCGGCGGATGAGCTGTTCGTCACGGTCGCCATCGGTCCAGTTCTCGTTGAAGTTGGCGCGCACCAGGTGACCGTAGACGACGAGAAAGGAGCGGCCGACATCCTGGACGAAGTTGAAATCAGCATTCCAGCCGCCTTTGTCCTCGCCCGAATGCAGCCAGTCGAAGAAGATGCCGCCGGTGCCGCGCGGCTCGTTGCGGTGCGGCAGATAGAAGTACTCGTCGCACCAGGCCTTGTATTTCGGGTAATCGGCGACCGCGGCATTCTTCTCGCAAGCGAATTGCATGGCGCGGTGGAAGGCGACCGTGTCGGGGTCGTCCTGCGTGCGGCGGCTGTCGAGCACCGGCGTTAGATCGGCGCCGCCGCCGAACCATTGGCGAGATGTGACCACCATGCGCGTGTTCATGTGCACGGCCGGAACGTTTGGGTTCCAGGGATGCGCGATCAGCGAAATGCCAGATGCCCAAAAGCGCGGGTCTTCCTCGGCGCCCGGCATCTGCTTCCTGAATTCGGGTGAGAACTCGCCATGGACGGTCGAGGTGTGGACGCCGACCTTTTCGAAGACGCGGCCGTGCATCATCGACATGGTGCCGCCGCCGCCGCGCCCCTCGTCACGTTCCCATGGCGTCTTTTCGAAGCGGCCGGGCGACCACGAGGCCAGCGGCCCGCCAAGATCCTGCTCGATCTGCTCGAAAGTGGCGCAGATGCGTTCGCGCAGCGCCTCGAACCACAGCCTTGCCTTCATCTTCTTCTGTTCGATGTCGGCGGGCAGGCCTGCCGGTATTTCTGGTCGTTCCAAGTGCCGTCTCCGGTTGGGGCGGCGAGTCCCACAAATGACTCGTCTTTTGCCGGCGCGATCCCTAATCTCTTAAGGGCAAGGGTCAAGTCACTTTGGTTTTGCGCATGATCCTTTCCGAAACTCGATTCCGATTTCGGGGTCATGCGCCAGGTGCAAGGAGTTGTTTCGTGCGCACCCCGGCAAGACCGCCGCTGGATGGCCTGAAGAAAAGGCTCGACCAAAGCCGTGCCGAGCGTGTTCGTATGCCGCGCGACGGTTTCCTGCGCGAGACCTTCGTGCTGCCGCGCTCCGATGCGCGGCTCAAGGCCAAGGAATGGTTCGAGCGCTTTCCCAAGCAGGCCTACTGGACCGAGATCGAAAGCTGGTTCGAGCGGCCGGGCGACTTGATCGAGTTCACCATCAGGCGGTTGCCGGTAGCTGATTGAAGCGCGGCTTGCTCAGCCGGCCACCAGCCGCCTGGCGCCTGTGCCTTCCCTCGCCAGCCGGTCGCCCTTGTTGCGCAGCGGGCATTTGTCGATCGACATGCAGCCGCAGCCGATGCAGTCGGTCAGCCCGTCGCGCAGTTTCTTCAACTGGGCGATCTTGTGATCGAGCCCGTCGCGCCAGGCGGTCGACAAAAGGTTCCAGTCATCGCGCGTCGGCGTGCGGCCTTCTGGCAGCGATGCCAGGGCTTCACCGATCTCGGCCAGCGAAATGCCGACCTCCTGCGCCACCTTGATGATCGCCACGCGCCGCAGCACGTCACGGCCGTAGCGGCGCTGATTTCCCGCCGTGCGGTGGCTGCGGATCAGGCCGCGGGCCTCATAGAAATGCAATGCCGACACCGCCACACCGCTGCGCATGGCGACCTGGCCGACCGTCAATTCCGTTACCGGTGCCATCTCTGTTTTTCGTCCCGATTTTTCCGCTTGACCTCAAGTTAAGTTGAGCTTGTAGCGAAGAAACCTAGGATCTGCAAACGAAGGAGAAGGCGATGTGCGCCTGGGTCAAGATGACGGGAGACGGGCTTGCCGGCGAACCCCTATCCCAGTTGCCGGATGGCTTCGCCCGCCACCATGGCGACGGAAAGCGCGACATTGATGCTGCGCGCCGTGCCCTGCATGGGGATGGTCAGCCGCGCATCCGCCGCCTGATGGACAGGATCCGGCACGCCTGCGGATTCGCGACCGAACAGCAGAATGTCGCCTTCGGCGAAGGTGAAGTCGGTGTAGGCCGTCGTGGCTTTGGTCGACAGCAGCACCAGCCGGTGCGAACCAGCCTTGCGCCGTTCCTCGAAGGCGTGCCAGTCGACATGCCGGGTCAGGGCAGCCATTTCGAGGTAGTCCATGCCGGCTCGTTTGAGCGCTTTGTCGGAGAGCGGAAATCCGGCCGGTTCGATGATGTCGACGCCAAGTCCGAGGCAAGCGGCGAAGCGCAGGATTGTCCCGGTGTTGCCGGCGATATCCGGCTGGTAGAGCGCGATGCGGAGACGACAGTTCATTTCCGCGTCTTTCTAATAAGTGGCAAACCGGCCACAGCGGGCTCGCGGTTTTGGAAATTGCTGGACCTGCGGGTGGCCATTTTCTGCGAAGTCGGGTATGTCAGCTCCATTGTCAACCCGAACCGATGGAGGGGTAATTCATGATGACCATGCACATCCAGCGCCCCTCTCGTGGGCTTACCTGCCTGCCGGCGGTTTCGGTACGACGATTCTCCTGACTCTCTAAGACTTGATCGCACCGATTCCCGCCGAAACGATTTTTCGGCTCTCGAAGGAATCCTGCGATGTTTTTCAAAAAGTCAAAAGGGCTAAACGCCCCAACTGAAGCTGTCCGGACCGATGCTTATCGTGCCCCGACCGATGCTTATCGTGTCCGGACCGATGCTTATCGTGTCCAGACCGACGCAATGCGTGCCTCCGGCCGAATGCCGGCGGACGATATTGCTTCGCCTTTTTATCTCGATTTTCACACGGAGGACGGACCGATGTTCGATCCCTATAGAATACCTGGCTCGAGGAGCCTGCATATCCACCGACTGCCGACCTGGGCGCTGCTGATCGGCGACACCTATTCGTCTGTGGTTCACGCCGAGGTTCGCCGCCGGCCGCATCGCGGCATGCTGCCGGATGTCGATTTTTCGCGCGCGGTTCCCGATCCGAGCCGCCCGTCGCTGGTGCGCCGGATCATCCGGCTGGTCAGGCCGGGCGCGAAAAACCGGGCTGGCGGCACCGTGTCGTCAGGATCGGCTGGCGCAGCTGTCGGCGAAAAGCCCGCGAGCCCCTATATTGCACGAGGCATGGCCGACGGTCCGGGTGATTCCAGACCGTCGGCCCTTGATGCCATGGGTACCGGGGATTTCGTACGCTCACGTGCCGCGTAAGCGGCAAACACATTTCACAGGCATAACCTATGTTGTTGTTTAGCTGGTTTGAAAAAAGGCTCGATCCGTTCCCCGCAGCGGAACCGGTCGAGCCGCCCAAGACGCTGGTTGCCTTCTGCCTGCATTATACGCGCGGCGCATGGCCTTATATCCTTTTCGACGCGGTGCTGGTGACGGCCATCGCGATCGCCGAAGTATGGATGTTCGGCTTCCTCGGCCGCATCGTCGACTGGCTGTCGGGGCAGAATCGCGAAACCTTCCTGCAGACGGAAGCCTGGAAGCTCGCCGGCATGGCCTTCATCGTGCTGTTCGCGCTGCCGGGCACGGTATGGCTGCATTCGTTTCTCAACCAGCAGACGCTGATGGGCAATTATCCCATGCGCATCCGCTGGCAGGTGCACCGCTATCTGCTCAAGCAGTCGATGAGTTTCTACCAGGACGAGTTCGCCGGCCGCATCGCGACAAAGCTGATGCAGACGGCTCTCGCCGTGCGCGAATGCGTCATCAAGGTGATCGACGTCCTGAACTACGTTATCGTCTATTTCCTCGGCATGCTGCTCATCGTCGGCTCGGCCGACTGGCGGCTGGCCGCGCCGCTCGGCGTCTGGCTGGTCGGCTATATCCTTTTGCTGCGGTTTTTCATTCCCCGGCTGGGCAAGGTTGGCGAGGAACAGGCCAATGCGCGCTCGATCATGACGGGCCGTGTCGTCGACAGCTACTCCAACATCCAGACGGTCAAGCTGTTCAGCCATGCACGCCGCGAAGCGTCATTCGCCAAAGACGGCATGTCCGGCTTTCTCGAAACGGTCTACCGGTCGATGCGGCTGGTGACAGTGCTTTTTGGCTCGCTTTACATCCTAAATGCATTGCTCTTGTTCTCTGTCACCGCGATGGCGTTGTGGCTGTGGCTGGGGCAAGCAGTGACGATCGGCGCGGTCGCCGTGGTCATCGGCCTTGTGCTCAGGATGTGGGGGATGTCGCAATGGATCATGTGGGAAATGTCGGGCCTGTTCGAGAACATCGGCACGGTGCAGGACGGCATCGCCTCAATCTCGCTGCCGCGCCTTGTCGAGGACAGGCCGGACGCGAAGGAGATCAGCGTTTCCAGGGGTGAGATCCGCTTTGAGGACATTCGCTTCCACTACGGCAAGCAGAAGGGTGTGATTGAAGGCCTGTCGCTGGCGGTGAAACCGGGCGAGAAGGTCGGCATCGTCGGCCGTTCCGGCGCCGGCAAGTCGACGCTGGTCAACCTGTTGCTGCGCTTCTACGACCTCGAAGCCGGGCAGATATTGATCGACGGCCAGGAGATCGCCGGTGTGAAGCAGGATTCGCTGCGTGCGCAGATCGGCATGGTCACGCAGGACACCTCGCTGCTGCATCGTTCGGTGCGCGAGAACATCCTTTATGGCCGGCCCGATGCCACCGACGAGATGCTTGTCGAGGCGGCGCGCCGCGCCGAGGCGCTGGATTTCATCGGCGGGCTTTCGGATGCCAGCGGCCGCAAGGGCTTCGATGCCCATGTCGGTGACCGCGGCGTCAAATTGTCCGGCGGCCAGCGGCAACGCGTCGCCATTGCTCGCGTTATGTTGAAGGACGCACCTATACTTATCCTTGACGAAGCGACTTCGGCGCTTGATTCCGAAGCCGAGGCGGCGATCCAAGAGAATCTCTACAAGCTCATGCAAGGCAAAACCGTCATCGCCATAGCGCACCGGCTGTCGACCATCGCGGCGATGGACAGGCTGGTGGTGATGGACAAGGGTCGTGTCATCGAGGAAGGTTCGCACGAGGAACTCGTCGCCAAGGGCGGGCTCTACGCGCAGCTCTGGCAGCGCCAGTCGGGCGGGTTCCTGCTTGAGGACGGTCCCGCCGACGCCGCCAACGACGCACTTGCGAAGGGGCAAGCCGCAGAATGATGGCCGCCGCATGATGACAGCCGTCTATCGCTGGTTCGAGAACTGGGTCTATCCGTTCAGGGAGCCAGCGAATCTTCGGCCACCGACCAGCGTCGGCGGCTTTCTCTGGCACTATGTCGGCCAGGCGAAGTTCGCCTTCTTCGCCATGCTGGTCATCGGCGGCATCGCGCCGCTGGTCGAGGCCGGCCTGTTCTACTTCGTCGGGCGGCTGGTCGATATTCTCGACCAGCTTCCCGCCGAGCGCAGTTGGCACGCACTGTGGGCCGCCGCAGGCCCTGAACTGGTTTTCATGGCCGTGGTGGTGCTGGTCATCCGCACCGTCGTCGTCGGCCTTTCGGCGCTGGTCGACGAACAGACGATCACGCCCGGCTTCTACAATCTGGTGCGCTGGCAGGCGCACCGGCATGTCTCGCGCCAGTCCTACGCCTTCTTCCAGAACGATTTCGCCGGCCGCATCGCAACAAAGGTCTGGCAGGCGGGCCAGGCCACCGGCGACCTGATGGAAAGCTTCATCGAGGTCGTCTGGTTCATGATCGTCTATACGGTGACGACGCTGGCGCTGGTCGCAGGCCTCGATCTCAGGCTGGCGGTGCTGGTGGTGATCTGGATTTCCGCTTTCGCTTGGCTGGCCAAGCTCTATCTGCCGGCAATCCGCAAGCATGCCGAGGAAACAGCCGAGGCCGGCTCGATGATCACCGGCCGCATTGTCGATTCCTATTCCAACGTGCAGACGCTGAAACTGTTCTCGGCCGATGGCGACGACCGCTACATCAGGAACGGTTTCGACATCTACCTCGACGCATTGCGCCCGTTCACCCGCCGGCTGACCGGCGTGCGCATGGCGCTGACGACGCTGTCGGGCATCATGATCACGGCGATCGGCTGTTTTGCCGTCTATCTCTGGGTCGAGGGCTCGATCACCGTCGGCGCTGTCGCCTTCACCCTGTCGCTGGTGCTGCGGCTCAACATGCTGCTTGGCCGGCTGATGATGCAGCTCAACAGCATCTTGCGAAACCTCGGCGTGCTGGAGAACTCCAAGGCGCTGATTTCGCAGCCGCTCGGCCTCACGGATGCGCCCGACGCCAAGGAACTCGTGGTGGCAGGCGGGCGTATCGAGGTGAAGAACGTCGAGTTCCATTACGGCAAAGGTTTCGGCGTACTGAACGGCATCGACCTTGTCGTCAAGCCGGGCGAGAAGGTCGGGCTGGTCGGACCGTCTGGCGCGGGCAAGACGACCCTCGCCAATCTGATCCTGCGGCTCTACGATCTGGAGAGCGGGTCGATCACCATCGATGGCCAGGATGTCGCCAAAGTCACGCAAAATTCGCTGCGCGCCAATATCGGCGTCGTCAGCCAGGACACGGCGCTGTTCCACCGTTCGCTGCGCGACAACATCAAGCTCGGCATGCCTGACGCGACCGATGCGGAGGTGATCGCGGCGGCGAAAAAGGCCGAGGCGCACGAGTTCATCCTGACCTTGCGCGACAACAGGGACCGCGCCGGCTACGAGGCCTTTGTCGGCGAGCGCGGCGTCAAACTGTCGGGCGGCCAGCGCCAGCGCGTGGCGATCGCCCGTGTCTTCCTGAAGGACGCGCCGATCCTGATCCTCGACGAAGCGACCTCGGCGCTTGATTCCGATATCGAGGCGGCAATCCAGGAGAATCTGACGCGGCTGATGGAAAACAAGACTGTCATCGCCATCGCCCACCGGCTGTCGACAATCGCAGCACTCGATCGTCTTGTGGTGCTCGACGGTGGCCGCATCGTCGAGCAAGGCACGCATGACCAGCTGGTGGCGCTCGACGGGCTCTATGCGCGGCTGTGGAAGCGGCAGTCCGGCGGTTTTCTCTACCACGAGGACAGCGTGCTCGAAGAGACACGCCCGGCGGAGTAGGCCATGGGTAGGTCTCCAGAGGTCAGCTATGTGCTCAAGCGGCTCCGGCCGACCATGCCGGCCTTCGACACACTGAAAGAAGAAAGCAGGCTGGAAGGCTACTGGATGCTGGTGCGCCTGGCGGATGGCTGGGCATGCGGCCGCAACAAGTTCCTCAAGCGCGGCGAGGCGCTATACGGAGCCTGGCATGGAAGGGAACTCGCCGGCGTGTGCGGGCTGAACATCGATCCTTATTTCGAGGGCAGGGACCGCGGCCGGGTCCGGCACCTGTTCGTCAGTGCGCGCCACAGTCGCACCGGCCTTGGCCGGATGCTGGTCGAGACCGTTATCGACAGGGCACGTCATCATTTCGCCGTGCTGAACACCCGCGCGCCGCAAGAAGCCTTCGGTTTCTATGAACGGCTTGGCTTTCAGCGCGTGGCAGGCGAAGAATTCGTCACACACCGCCTGATTTTACGAAAAGGGGGCTGAAATGCCCTTGCGTCCGCCATCTCATCTAGCCGGCGCCTCGGCTGCCGAAGCCGCCTTCGACGCACTCGGCCATGAAATATTGGCGGAAAAGGCGGCCGCACTCGGCCGTGCCGGCCAACGGGTCGAGGAAACGCTGGCCAGGCTGCGCGACAATGCCGACGAACAACTGCGCCCCCGGCTGCTCAAGGATGCCGCCGAGGCGGTGCACGGCTATTTCATCCAGCGCGAACTCTGTGGCTTGCGCAAGCATGACGCCGTCATCCGCGAATACAACATCCCGAAGGCCGTGCTTGCGAGGCTCGGCGCCAAATAACTCGGTCTTTGACCATGATCTTTTCCGAAAACCGGTTCCCACTTTTCGGGATCATGGTCTACTCAAGCCATTCGGTGATGAAGCTGCCGTTCTCGTGGATGTCGGTCGTTTCCAGCGGGCCTGGGCCGAGATTGGTGAATTTGTGCGGCGTGTTGGGCGGCACGATCAGGATCTGGCCGGCCGAAGCCTCGATTTCCTGGTCGCCGACGGTGAACAGGCCGGTGCCCTGGCGGATGATGAAGATCTCCGCGTAGGGATGCGTGTGCAGCCGCGGGCCGCCACCGACATCAGGCAGGTAGTTGAAGATCAGGCAGGAGTTGGAGCCGTAGGCGCCGCATTGCAGCTCGCCCTTCCAGCGGTCGGCGCGAACGGCCCAGGTGTCGCGGTCTATGACATGTGCCATGCCCTCTAACCCTTCGCCGATATCCAGGGATTGAACAGTTTCACGCCGGTACCTTCGAAATCCCTCGTGTTGCGGGTCACAACCGTCAAATTATTGACGAGCGCGGTGGCGGCGATATAGGCGTCACGGTCCGGCTTTGGATCCGGAACGTGGAGGGGTGCGCAGCGCAGCGCGACAGCGAGATCCACGGGCAATATGCGCTCTGCGATTTCGGCAACTAATCCGTCGATCCAGGCGCGCAGAATCGCCCCTTTCTTCTTGTCCTTTCGCTCTGCTCTCAGGGCGCCGATCTGGGCTTCAAGAATACTGACGGCCGAAACATGAAATTCGGCTGGATTTCGACCCTCTGCCCAGGTCCGAACGTTCGGTTCGCATCGGTCTCTTCGCCTGAGTTCGGAAATGACATTCGTGTCTAGCAGATACATCAGTCGAACTCGGGCGGACGCAGGGAAAAGCCCTTGAGTTGCGGGATTTCGAAATCAAAATCCGCTTCCGGCCGATCATCCGCCAGAACGTCCGCAAGACTTCTATGCTTCTCCGGCCTGCCCAAGGCCTTCAGTTTCTCATATTCCTCCACAGATATCAGCACATGGGAAGGCTTGCCGCGGTCGGTGATGATGACCGGTCCGTTCTTGGCAGCCCGCTTGGCAAGCGCCGTGTCCTGGTTGAATTCACGGCTCGACATGATGGTTGTCGTCTTCGTCGAGATATTCATTTCAGCACCTCCATCGAGTAGATGTAGACATATTGCTACATTCAGCCAAGCCCGTCAAATTCATCGCTGTGCGGAACCCCCGCGACAATCTGCCCTTGTGCCTTGACCCGTCTGGACAAAAACGGGCTTCACGCATAAACCGAAGTCCAAATGCCGGAGGAATTCGCAAGCCTGTTCGCCATGCGCTGTCGGGTTGGCGTAATTGAGCGGGGAACAAGGCTCAGCCACCGGCACGGAAGAGGCGAAAGGATCAGGCACCCGTGAGCGCAACCGACACCCAGGATCCCAACCGTCGTGATTTTCTCTACGTCGCCACCGGCATGGCCGCAGTGGTCGGCGCGGGTGCTTTCGCGTGGCCGTTCATCGACCAGATGCGCCCCGATGCCTCGACGCTGGCGCTCGCTTCCGTCGAAGTCGACGTCGCCTCGCTGACGCCGGGCATGTCGCTGATCGTCAAGTGGCGCGGCAAGCCGGTCGTGGTCCGCAACCGCACCGAACAGGAAATGAAGGACGGCGAGGCTGTCAATCTCGCCGATCTCAAGGATCCGATCGCCCGCAACGCCAATCTGCCGTCCGATGCGCCGGCGACCGACGCCAATCGCACCACGCCCGGCAAGGAGGCCTGGATGGTGATGGTTCAGGTCTGCACGCATCTCGGCTGCATTCCGCTTGGCCAGGAAGGCGATTTCGGCGGCTGGTTCTGCCCGTGCCACGGTTCGCAATACGATACGGCCGGCCGCATCCGCAAAGGCCCGGCGCCTGAGAACATGGCGGTTCCGGTATTCAAGTTCATTTCCGATACCAAGATCCTTATCGGTTGAGGCAGGGGATATTTCGATGAGCGAGGGACACTCGACCTATACGCCCAAAACCGGTCTCGGACGCTGGTTCGACGCCCGCATGCCGCTGCCGCGGCTGGTCTATGACAGCTTCGTTGCCTATCCGGTGCCGCGCAATCTCAACTATGCGTGGACCTTTGGCGGCATCCTTTCGATCATGCTGGTGGCGCAGATCCTGACCGGCATCGTGCTGGCCATGCATTACACGGCTGACACCAATCTGGCCTTCGGCTCGGTCGAGAAGATCATGCGCGACGTGAATTCCGGCTGGCTGCTGCGCTACATGCATTCGAACGGCGCCTCGTTCTTCTTCGTCGCCGTCTACATCCACATCTTCCGTGGCCTCTATTACGGCTCCTACAAGGCGCCGCGCGAACTGCTCTGGATCCTCGGCTGCATCATCTATCTCCTGATGATGGCGACCGGTTTCATGGGCTACGTGCTGCCATGGGGCCAGATGAGCTTCTGGGGCGCCACCGTCATCACCGGCTTCTTCAGCGCCATTCCGCTGGTCGGCGACTGGATTCAGCAGCTGCTGCTCGGCGGCTTTGCCGTCGACAACCCGACGCTGAACCGTTTCTTTGCGCTGCACTATCTGTTGCCGTTCATGATTGCCGGCGTCGTCGTTTTGCACATCTGGGCGCTGCATGTCGTGGGCCAGTCGAACCCGACGGGTATCGAGGTCAAGTCGAAGACCGACACTGTCGCCTTCACCCCCTACGCGACCATCAAGGACGCGTTCGGCATGATCGTGTTCCTGTTCTTCTTCGCTTATTTCGTCTTCTACCTGCCGAACTATCTCGGCCATCCCGACAACTACATCGTCGCCAACCCGCTGAAGACGCCGGCCCACATCGTGCCCGAATGGTACTTCCTGCCGTTCTACGCGATCCTGCGCGCCATCACCTTCAATGTCGGGCCGATCAACTCCAAGCTCGGCGGCGTGCTGTGCATGTTCGGCGCCATCGTCATGTTGTTCCTGGTGCCGTGGCTCGACACTTCGAAGGTACGCTCGGCCGTTTACCGGCCCTGGTACAAGCTGTTCTTCTGGCTGTTCGTGGCCGATGCCATCCTGCTTGGCTGGCTGGGCTCGCAGCCGGCCGAAGGCAGCTATGTGTTCATGGCGCAGATGGCGACATTGTTCTACTTCGCCTTCTTCCTGATCGCGCTGCCGGTGCTCGGACTGATCGAGACGCCGCGACGGCTGCCGAACTCGATCACCGAGGCGGTCCTCGAGAAGAACAAGGGCGGCAGCGGACATCCGGCGGGCGCTACGGCGGCGCCGGAAACCAAAGGCTGAGCGGGTAGAGAATCTAAGGGGATTTGGCATGAAAAAGATTCTCACCTCGCTGGCGCTGATCGGCCTCGTGGCCGTCGCCGCTGGGGCCGCGGGCACTCGGGCGATCGCCGCCGAAGAGGCACACAATGTGGCCAATCCGACGCATTTCCCGATGGACGAGCCAAAGGAAATGGACTGGAGTTTCACCGGCCCGTTCGGCACTTACGACAAGGCGCAGCTGCAGCGCGGCCTCAAGGTCTACAAGGAAGTCTGCTCGGCCTGCCATTCGATGAACCTGGTGGCGTTCCGAACGTTGTCGGACCTCGGCTATTCCGATGCGCAGATCAAGACGCTGTCGGCCGAGTACACGATCCATGACGGTCCCAACGATGCCGGCGACATGTTCGACCGTCCAGGCAAGCCGTCCGACCACTTCCCGCCGCCGTTCGCCAACGACGAAGCGGCCGCCGCTTCCAATGGCGGCGCTGCCCCGCCCGACATGTCGCTGCTGGCCAAGGCTCGCGGCGTCGAGCGCGGCTTTCCGCAATTCGTCTTCGACATCTTCACACAATACGATGCCGGCGGTCCCGACTATATCCACTCGCTGCTGACCGGCTACGACCAGACGCCGCCGGCCGGCATGGTGATCCCGGAAGGCACCCACTACAATCCGTACTTCATGTCCGGCGTGTCGCTGAAAATGCCCAAGCCGCTCTCCGACGGCCAGGTGACCTATGATGACGGTGCGCCGCAGACCGTCGACCAGTATTCCCGCGACGTCTCCGCCTTCCTGGCGTGGGCGGCCGAGCCGCATATGGAAGACCGCAAGAAGACCGGTTTTCGCGTTCTGGTGTTCCTGCTTTTGTTCGGCGCGCTGGTCTATCTCACCAAGCGCAAGGTGTGGGAAGGCGTGGCCCACTAGACCACACAATCAAGTGATCGCGAAGGGCGCCGAGGGGCGCCCTTTTGCATTTCCGGAGGCTGGTCATGTCACATGGCCGTCATCGCATCCGGCGATCCTGTGCTGCTCTCATCAAAGGATCGCATTCATGAAAAGATACGCATCGCTCGCGGCAGGCCTGTTGCTGCTCATCCTCGGCTCGGCCGCGCAAGCGGAAGACGCTCAGCCCTTCGTCACCAACAAGGACGTCGACCTGACGATGATCCTGCCGCCGCCGCCGGCAAACGATTCGGCGCAGACCAAGGCCGAACTCGGCGAGGTGCTGACGCTGCAGGTGACGCGCACCCCGGAGATGGTCGCCAGCGCGGTGGCCGATGCCGAGGAGAATGTCTGGCGCTTTGCCGACGTCATGGGGCCGAAATTCAACAAGGAAACGCTGCCGAAATTCAGCGCTTTCTTCGATCGCGTGGTGGCTACCGAAGGGGCTGTCGTCGACCCGGCCAAGGATGTCTGGAAGCGCCCGCGCCCGCATCAGCTCAGCGATCTCGTCAAGCCGGCGGTCAAGCTGTCGAGCTCCGGTTCCTGGCCGTCTGGCCATGCCACCGTAGGCACGATGATGGGCATCATCCTGTCCGACATGGTCCCGGAAAAGCGCGCCGAGATCATGGCGCGTGCGGCCGAATACGCCCACAACCGCGAGGTCGGCGGCATCCACTATGCGTCCGACGTCGAGATGGGCAAGATTTCCGGCAGCGTTATTGCCGCGGTCCTGCTCAACCGGGACGACTTCAAGGCTGAATATGAAGTGGCCAGGGCCGAGCTTCGTTCCGATCTCGGCATGTAATCCTCGTCAGCCGGATTTAGACGGGAAGGGGCGCTTAAGGCGCTCCTTTTTTGTTAACGCTCGTGCTCAAGCGAAAGTTCGGCAATTAGTCCGTTGGCATGGCGGCATCAGGTTGATATTCGACGCATCGAACGGTGGCGAGAAGCTCGTCCCGCCATGGCCTTTGGAATTCGATGATGCGGCTCAGCGACTGTCACAACTTTTCCGATTTCCGGCGGATGGCACAGCAGCGGCTGCCCGGGCCGATCTTCAACTACATCGACGGCGCGGCCGACGATGAGGTCACTTATCGCCGCAACACCGAAAGCTTCGAGACCTGCGACCTTGTTCCCAACGTGCTGCGCGGAGTGAGCGAGGTCGACATGTCGGTGACGGTCATGGGCCAGAAGCTGGCGATGCCGTTCTATTGCTCGCCGACCGCCTTGCAGCGCCTGTTCCACCATCAGGGTGAGCGCGCGGTCGCCAGGGCCGCCGCCAAATACGGCACCATGTTCGGCGTCTCCTCGCTTGGCACCGTCAGCCTCGAGGAGGCGCGCGGCATCAGCAGCAGCCCACAGGTCTACCAGTTCTATTTCCACCGGGATCGCGGCCTCAACCGGGCGATGATGCAGCGCGCAAAGGCGGTTGGCGTCGAGGTGATGATGCTGACCGTCGACAGCATCACCGGGGGAAACCGCGAGCGCGACAAACGCACCGGCTTTGCCATTCCCTTCAAGCTCAATCTCGCCGGAATGGCACAGTTCGCGCTCAAGCCGGCCTGGGCGATCAACTATTTCACCCATGAGGGGTTCAAGCTGCCGCAGCTCGACGAGCATGTCGACATGGGCGGCGGCACGATGTCGATCAGCCGCTACTTCACCGAGATGCTAGACCCGTCGATGACGTGGGACGACGTGGCCGAGATGGTCAAGCTTTGGTCGGGTCCGTTCTGCCTCAAGGGCGTCATGTCGGTGGAGGATGCAAGACGCGCCGTCGACATCGGCTGCAGCGGCATCGTGCTGTCGAACCATGGCGGGCGGCAGCTGGATGGCTCGCGGGCGGCGTTCGATCAGCTTGCCGAGATCGTCGACGCCGTTGGCGACAGGATCGACGTCATCATGGATGGCGGCGTGCAGCGCGGCACGCATGTGCTGAAGGCGCTGTCGCTCGGTGCCAAGGCCGTCGGCGTCGGACGCTACTATCTGTTCCCGCTCGCGGCGGCAGGCCAGCCCGGCGTCGAACGGGCGCTTGAGCAGATGCGGGTCGAGATCGAACGCGGCATGAAGCTGATGGGCTGCAGTTCGATCGAACAATTGTCGCGCAAGAACCTCCGTTTCAGGTAATCTCGACCCATGAAATCCTCCCTCGAAGACACATTGCTCGCCGCGATCCGCACCATTCCGGATTATCCCAAGCCCGGCATCCTGTTTCGCGACATCACCACGCTGCTCGGCAATGCGCGCGCCTTCCGCCGCGCCATCGACGAACTGGTGCATCCCTATGCCGGCCAGAAGATCGACAAGATCGCCGGCATCGAGGCACGCGGGTTCATCCTTGGCGGCGCCGTCGCCCATCAGCTCTCGGCCGGCTTCGTGCCGATCCGCAAGAAGGGCAAGCTGCCCTACGAAACGGTGCGCGTCGCCTACAGCCTGGAATATGGACTGGACGAAATGGAGATGCACAAGGACGGCGTTGCTCCGGGCGAGAAGGTGATCCTGGTCGACGATCTGATCGCCACCGGCGGAACGGCTGAAGCCGCGGTCAAACTTCTGCGCCAGATCGGCGCCGACATCCTCGCTGCCTGTTTTGTCATCGACCTGCCGGACCTCGGCGGCCGCGCCAAGCTCGAAGCCCTCGGTGTGCCGGTCAGAACGCTGATAGGGTTCGAAGGACATTGAGGAGTGCTCTCCCTTCTCCTACAAGAAGGGAGAGGGAAAGTGGCGTTACTCGGCCTTCACCAGAACGGCGCTTTCGAACTCGAGCACCTTGTCGCCGGTGGAATCGAAAGCTTCCGAACGCAGCGCCAGCAGCCGCCAGCCGGGGCGTGAGGCGATTGGGCGGTGCGACAGCGCGGTGCGCGTGAAGGTGATGGTTTGCCCGGCATAGACCGGCTTCAGCCATTTCAGGTTCTTGAAGCCGGGCGAGGGGCCGAATTCCGGCACTGGACCGGGACCGCTCCACGCAGCGACCTCGGCGTCCATGCGGTTTTCCAGATTGAGTTTCATCCAGGTCGCGGCCGTGTGCCAGCCGGATGCGCAGAGGCCGCCGAGCACACTTTTCTTCGCGGCCTCCTCGTCGATATGGAAGATTTGCGGGTCGTACTTACGGGCGAAGGCCTTGATCGCCTCGGGCTCGAATGTGTGCGAGCCGAGCGTGACGGTGGCGCCGATACGGAAGAACTCGTCCAGTGTCATGCTTGGCTCCCCGCGGCATCGCGCGTGAGGAACATGACGGAGTTCTCGAGCTCGAAGACGCTTTCGCCACGCTGGTTGAACAGCTCGCTGCGCATGGTCACGAAGCCGAGTTGCGGCTTCGATTTCGACAGGCGCTTGGCAATAACCATCAGGGTGCCGGTCAGTTGGTCGCCGGCCAGGACCGGCTTTTTCCATTTGACCTGATCGACTCCGGGCGCGCCCTGGCAGGTCGAGTCCAGCAGGAACGCATCGCACAGCATGCGCATGAACATTGCGCAGGTGTGCCAGCCCGACGCTGCCAGCCCGCCGAGGATGCTGGCCTTGCCGGCTTCCTCGTCGAGATGCATCGGCTGCGGGTCGAATTCTCCGGCGAATTCGACGATCTCGGCGGCACTCACGAGCTTCGAGCCGAGGTCGATCGACGCGCCCTCGATGAAGTCCTCATAGGCCCATGTTTTTATCTCTGCAGTCATGGTCTGGAATCCGGCTTGTCGACCCACGATCCCCAGGATCGGGGTTTCCGGATGCAGGCCGGCGTTCATTTGGTCAAGCGATTTCTACTGCGCCAGCCTGTGGCAGCCGATCGACAGGGCCACTCAGAGCCAGCCGCGGCGGCGGAAGTACCAGAAGGGCAGGATCGCCGACAGCACCATCATGGCGATGGCGAAGGGATAGCCAAGCTCCCATTTCAACTCGGGGATGACGTCGAAATTCATGCCGTAGATCGAGGCGACCAAAGTCGGCGGCAGGAAGATGACGGCGGCGACCGAGAAGATCTTGATGATGGCGTTCTGCTCGATCGAGATCATGCCGAGCGTGGCGTCGAGCAGGAAGGAGATCTTCTGCGACAGGAAGGTGGCGTGGTCGGCCAGCGACAGCACATCGCGCGACAGCGTCTTGATGCGCGCCTTGGTGTCCTTGCTCATCTTGGTGCGGGTCGAGGCATGGGCGAAAAAGCCTGCCAGGCGCTGCAGCGAGATCAGGCTGTCGCGGATCGAGGAGGCAATGTCCTCCTTGCGGCCGATGGCTTTCAGCAACTCCTGGAAATCACGGTTGCGCTTGGAAACCTTGGTCGACCGCGCCTCGAAGATATCGCGCGAGATCGCCTCGATGTCGCGGCCGGCGCGTTCCAGAATGTCGGCGAGACGGTCGACGATCGCCTCCAGCAAGCCGATCAGGATGGTGTCGCCGCTGGTGCAGCCGGTCGCCACCTTCTCGGCGCGCTGCGGAAAGGTCTTGAAGGCCTTCGGCTCGTGGTAGCGCACCGTGATCAGCCTTGTGCCGGCGAGCACGAAGGTGACCGGCGACATCAAGGGATCGTCGACCTCGGTCTGGGCGGGCAGGGTGGCGGTCATGAAGTAGGCGCCGTCCTCGACATAGAGGCGGCTCGAAATCTCGATCTCCTCCATCTCCTCGCGCGTCGGAATGGCAACGCCGAGCCAGCTCTCGATCGTCGCTTCCTCTTCCTTTGTCGGGTTGAACAGGTCCGCCCAGACGATGGTCTCGCTGTTTGCCAGGAGATCGTCGACGACGCGCAGGCGGTCATTGTCCACGACGAAGGCCTTGATCATCGCCTGATATCCCTTGCTGGGGCCAAAGGGTGCGTTCGGATTGACGCGTCGTGTTGGATTGCACGAGACGGACACTTTCGCCGAAAGCGCCGACCGCGTGCCCCAGCCGATTAGACCCGTGATGTGACAAGGTCAAGGCAGGCCATGCCGCCCGCAAAACAGGTCAACGGCAAGTGCTGTCAACGATGCAGAGAGATAGCGGACGGCACATTGCCGCCCGCCATCTTAGGATACGTCTACCGGGAGTTTGGCAGGATCTGGTGCAGCACGATGGCCCAGACGGCGCCGAAGGCGATCGATGAGCCGAGGATGTACTGCACGAGGTCGGGGAGCGTCTTGACGAAATCCGGCGGCGCCAGCGTGGCAAACAGCGCCATCAGGATCGGCAGACCGATGACCAGCATGTTGCGCTCGGTCAGGGGTGTACCGCGCACGACGCGGAAACCGTTCATGGCGATGACGACGCAGAGGACGCCGAAAACGCCGCCGATGACAGGCCCCGGTATCGCGGCGATGACCGCCGAAAGCTTGCCGATCAGCCCGAACAGCACCAGGAAGATGCCGGCGGCGGCAAAGGCGGCGCGGCTGGCAATGCCGGTGATGGCAATGATGCCGGCATTGGACGAATAGCCGGTCACCGGGGTGCTGCACAGCAGCGCGCTGACCAGGCAGCCGAGGCCTTCACCTGTCGCGCCCTTGTCGAGCTGCTCGTCCGACAGCGGCTTGTCGATGACGGCGCCGACGGCGAACCAGGTGCCGGTGGTTTCGGCGAGAACGACGATATAGACGATCAGCATCGTCAGTGTCGCCGACAGCGAGAACGTCACGTCGAGATTGAGGAAGGCGATTCGCGGCATGGAAAACCATGTCGCGTCCGCAACGCCCGCCATGTTCAACTGGCCCATGAAGGCGGCGGCCACGCTGCCTGCCACCAGGGCGATGATCACGGACAGCAGGCGCAGCCAGGCGCCCTTCGCGCCAAGTGCCATGCCGGTCAGCATGCAGCCGACGAGGAAGGCAGCGGCGATAAAAGCGAGGACGATGTTGCCGCCGACCGTGGCGGTGCCGTGGACCGCGAACACGCTCTCCTTGAGCGCCACCGGCATCAAGGCGACGCCGACGACGATGATGATCGCACCGCCGACGATGGGCGGTACGAAGCGGTTGACGAGGCGATGGAAGATTCTTGTCGGCGAACCGAGCAGGATGACCAGTATGGCGCCCGGAATGAGCGCTCCGACCACGGCGGAGAGACCGCCAACGCCGCCGCCTGCTCCGAAGGCGATGGCCAGCACCGCGCCGATCGGGACGAAGGACGGCCCCTGGACGACCGGCAGCCGCATCAAAAGCTGCGACTGGATCAGTGTGGCAATGCCTGCGGCCACGAATGCGGACTGGATAAAGGCGCCGGCATCGCCGACGCTGAAGGCGAGCACCGATGCGATGATAAACGGCACGATGTAGACGTCCATCGCCAGTACATGCTGGAGGCCGAGCAGCGCTGCCTTGCCCCATGGCAGCGGATCGTCCGGTTGGGCAATCAATGTGATCTCTGACGCAACGCGTTCCATGTACCGTTCCCCTTCTGACCCCTCTGGAAATTCCCGCTCGATCATGGGATCAGTCGGTGCCGAAGGACAGCGGCCACAACATTTGCCAACTGTTTTTTTGTAGGCCAAGCAGACCGTTAGCCAAACCGGAGCCGCAATGACGAGAGAACCCTTCACGCTGCTCGGCACCGCCTTCCACACGCCCCAACGCGGCAGGCTGGAGGTGCTGAAGGACCATCTGTTCAGCGTCGATGCACAGGGGCGCATCGCGGAAATGCTGGCGCCGGATCATCGCGAGTACGAGGTCAGGCAGAACGCTGCCCGCCTGGCGGGCACGCTTGTTGAGCTTGCCAATGGCCAATTCCTGCTGCCCGGTCTCATCGACCTGCATATCCATGCGCCGCAATGGCCGCAGATGGGCAAGGCGCTGGATGTGCCGCTCGAAGTCTGGCTGCAGAAATACACCTTTCCGCTCGAAGCCCGCTATGCGGATGTCGATTATGCCCGCGAGGTCTATGCCGATCTGGTCGATAACCTGCTGGCCAACGGAACCACCACGGCGCTCTATTTCGCCACGGTCCATGTTGACGCGAGCCTGGCGCTTGCCGAGACCTGTCTTGAGAAGGGTCAACGCGCGCTCGTCGGCAAGGTGGTGATGGACGATCCAGAGCAGTGTCCACCTTTCTACCGCGATGCCGATGCGGCAAGCGCGGTATCGGACACCAGACGGTTCATCGAGGCGGTCAAGTCGCTGGATCCGCGCGACAGGCCGCTCGTCCAGCCGGCGATCACACCGCGCTTCATCCCAAGCTGCACGGATGCGGCGCTGCAAGGACTCGGCGAGCTGGCAACCGAATTCGGCTGCCACGTGCAGACGCATTGCTCGGAGAGCGACTGGGCAAAGCAGTTCGTCGAGACGCGCTTCGGCCGCACCGATGCGGCAAGCCTTGATGGTTTCGGCCTGCTCACCCGGCATACGATCCTGGCGCATTCGAATTTCATCGATGAGCAGGATATGGACCTCATAGAGGAGAGGGGCGCGGCTGTTGCCCATTGCCCGCTGTCCAATTTCTATTTCGCCAATGCCGCATTTCCGTTGCGCGCAGCACTTGACCGGCACATGCACGTCGGGCTCGGAACCGACATTTCCGGAGGCTACAGCCCGTCACTGTTCGATGGCTGCCGACATGCATTGTCAGCGTCGAGGACGCTGCAAAGCGGTGTGCATGCCGGCCTGCCGCCGGAGCAACGCGGTGCGCCCGGCGAACCCATCACGCACCAGGAGGCGTTCTGGCTGGCGACCGCCGGCGGTGCGGAAGCACTTGATCTGCCGACGGGCAATTTTCGCGTCGGCTATGAGTTTGACGCGCTGCTGATCGACACCAGCGCCAGGGCATCGAACATCCACATCGGCATGGCCGACGATACGCTTGAGGAGATGTTCCAGAAGATCGTGCTCAACGTAGCGCGGGCCAACATCGCCACGGTCTGGGTGAGTGGCCGGAGGGTAGTTGGGCAATAGCTGGTTTCCCGGGCTAGCCGGAGAGGGCGCTGATCACGCCGCCACGGCGGCGTGACATCCGTCACATCAGGTGTTGAACTTAAACAACAGCACGTCGCCGTCCTGGACGACATATTCCTTGCCTTCGTCGCGCGCCTTGCCGGCTTCCTTGGCCGCCACTTCGCCGCCCAGTGTGACGAAGTCGTTGTAGGAGATGGTCTGGGCGCGGATGAAGCCGCGCTCGAAATCGGTGTGGATGACACCGGCGGCCTGTGGCGCTTTGTCGCCCTTGTGGATGGTCCAGGCGCGCGTCTCCTTCGGCCCGGCGGTGAAATAGGTGATGAGATGCAACAGGTCGTAGCCGGCGCGAATGACCTTGTTCAGGCCGGGTTCGTCGAGGCCCAGCGAGGACAGGAATTCCATTTCTTCCTCGTCGGAGAGCTGGGCGACTTCCGCCTCGATCGCCGCCGAGATCACCACGGTGCCGGCGCCTTGGGCGGTGGCCATGTTTTCCACGGCGCTGGTGTGCTCGTTGCCGGTGACGGCGTCGGCCTCGGCGACATTGCAGACATAGAGCACGGGATGCGAGGTCAGAAGGTTCAAGCCCTGCAGGATGCGCAAATCTTCGGGCGAAATACCCTTGAGCAGAATGCGGGTCGGCTTGCCGGCCTGCAGCAGTTCGAGCGCTGCCTCCATCAGCGGCAGCACGGTCGTCGCTTCCTTGTCCTTGCTGCCGGCGCGCTTGCGGAATTGCACGATGCGGCGTTCGAGGCTGTCGAGGTCGGCGAGCATCAGCTCGGTCTCGACCGTCTCGGCATCGGCGACGGGGTCGATGCGGCCCTCGACATGGGTGATGTCGTCATCCTCGAAGCAGCGCAGCACATGCACGATGGCGTCGACCTCACGGATATTGGCGAGAAACTGGTTGCCCAGCCCTTCGCCCTTCGAGGCACCGCGCACCAGACCGGCAATGTCGACGAAGGATATGCGGGTCGGGATGATCTCCTTCGACTTGGCGATCGCGGCGATCTTCTGCAGGCGCGGATCTGGCACCGCCACCTCGCCGGTGTTCGGTTCGATGGTGCAGAATGGATAGTTGGCGGCTTGCGCCGCAGCCGTTCTGGTCAACGCGTTGAAAAGCGTCGACTTGCCGACGTTGGGCAAGCCAACGATGCCGCATTTGAAACCCATTTTTGTTCGGTCCTATCGGGAAAATAGAAATTTGATCAGGGCTATGGGCGATAGGGGTGATCAACGTCAAGCCCTTCGGTCCCCTTGATGCTCAGTCCTTGCCGCCGAACAGCTTCTTCAGCATGGCGGCCATTGGACCGCTTTCCGGCAGCTTGGCTGGCACCTGCTGCGGCCGTGCCTGGCGGACGTGACTTTGCTGCTTCTGCGCCGGCTGCTTCGGTGCCGGCTTTTCCGGTTGCGAGCCGGCCTTGCCCTGGACGGCGAGGCTGGTCTTGTTCATGAAGCCGGACTCGTCGCCCTTGGCGATCATGGCGGCGTTGTCGGCGATCGCGTCGAGCAGCGGTTCGAGCCATTCGCGGTCGGCCTTGTCGAAATCGCCGAGCACATGGTGCTGGACCATTTCCTTGACGCCGGGATGGCCGACGCCGATGCGTACGCGGCGATAGGCTTTGCCGACATGGCCGTCGATCGAGCGAATGCCGTTATGGCCGCCGGCGCCGCCGCCAGTCTTTATGCGCAGCTTGCCTTCAGCAAGGTCGATCTCGTCATAGAAGACCGTGAGTGCGGAAAGCTCGAGCTTGTAGAAGCGCAGTGCTTCGCCGACCGACTGGCCGGACAGGTTCATGAAGGTCTGCGGCTTGATCAGGACGATTTTTTCGCCGCCGAGCGTGCCCTCGGAAATCAGGCCCTGGAATTTCTTCGACCAAGGCGAAAAGGAATGGCGGCGGGCGATTGCGTCCGCCGCCATGAAACCGACATTGTGGCGGTTGTCAGCGTATTTCGCGCCCGGATTGCCGAGACCTGCAAACAGCAGCATCGCCTGCTCCGGGCGTGAAAGAGTTACTTCTCTTCGGCGGCAGGAGCCGCTTCAGGTGCAGCCGCTTCAGCCGTCTCTTCCGTCTCCGGCTTCATCGCCGACGAACCGGCAATGGTCGCGATGGTGAAGTCGCGGTCGGAGATCACAGGCTTGACGCCAGCCGGCAGCTTGACCGCCGAGATGTGGATCGAGTCGCCGATGTTGGCGCCGGTGAGATCGACGGTGATGAACTCCGGGATCGCATTGGCCGGGCAGTGGAACTCGACTTCGTGACGCACGATGTTGAGCACGCCGCCGCGCTTGATGCCGGGCGACTTGTCTTCATTGATGAAGTGGACAGGCACGTCGACATTGACCTGGGTGTCCTTGCCGATGCGCAGGAAGTCGACATGGACAGGGAAATCCTTGACCGGGTCGAGCTGGAAGTCCTTCGGCAGGACCTGGATCTTCTTGCCGTCGACATCGATCGTGGCGATCGTGGTCAGAAACCCGCCGCCATGGATCTTGTAGTAGATGTCCTTGTAGGTGAGCGCGATAGCCAGGGGAGGCTGCTTGTCACCATAGATTACTGCAGGCACTTTACCGTTGCGGCGAACTGCACGGGCGGACCCCTTACCGACCTGTTCGCGTGCTTCGGCCTTGAGCTCGTAAGTGTCGTGGCTCATGGCATTTCCTTTCGGTTTGTTCTGGAGCGCTCACGGTGGGCAGAGTGCCTGGACCGTAAACGTCGAAAGCCGACATGCCCATGCATGATCTGGTCCGAAAACCGGAATCCACTTTTCGGGATCATGCGGGAAGGCGGCCTTCCGCCGCGTTGCCTCCAAGGGTGTCTACGCGGGTGGCGGCTCTATAGCGGAAGGCGGCCGGAGGTGCAAGCCAAAGGCACGCCCGGCCTGGTGCAGTCCAGGCGGTCGCTATCCGCGCTTTTCGATGACGGCATAAAGCACGTTGCGGTTCTCGCCGAAGAACACCTGCGCCTCGACGGCGTTGCGGTCGACGCTGGCATTGACGATGTTCCACATATCGACCTCCGACCGCAGCAGCAACACCCAGTCCATGAATGTCTCCCGGTAGCCGGCGTCAGGCGTGCCCTCGGCGTAGTTGGCAAACAGGAACGTCCCGTTCGGCTTCAACATCTGCAGGCAGGTCTTCGTGAGTTTCACCGCGACGTTGTGGGCGAGGTAGTCATAAAGGCCGGAGGCATAGACGAAATCGAACTTGCCAAGCTTGTGACCCCGCGTGAGCACGGTCCGCACCGAGCCGTCGATGGCTTCGACCGCGGTGCCCTGGAAATCGCGCGCGATCAGCCCAACGCTCTGGGGGTCCTGATCGAGCGCTACCCAACGCTTGAGCCGGCCCTCCGCCAAGGCGACCGAACGATTGGCTTCCCGCAAATGGCCGGCCGCGATCGCCAGGACCTCGGTTTCCGGTCCATTCTTGGCCGCGATCTGATCGACATATCGGGTCAAGAGATCGCGCCGCTCCCGTGCGGCGACGCATGACGGTACGTTCTGGGTATGGCTGTACAGGGCCTTGCCGATCTCCGAGGCGTTGGCCACGCTCTCTGCCACATGCGGATCGCAATAGATGTAATCAAGCAACTGCGCGTCGCCGGAATAGCCCCTGGGCTTGGTGAAGGACCAGTGCGTCAGCGGATCCTCGAGAAAATACTTCAGGATCGGATGGTTCTGCGCGACCGGTATCAACGCATGCCAGACGTCGGGATGAACCTTGGAATGCAGGCCATTCAGAAAGGACAGCAAGCGACCGACGATCTCGGCCGGGTTCTTGTCCTGTTCGACCTGCTGCTGTGTCGCGTGGAGAATGAGGGCCAGCTCAGCACGCGCGGTTTCGAACGCTTCGCCATGATGCTCGAGCTTTCCCCGAGGCAGCGTGCCGGCGAGCATCTCGGCAGTAATCAAGCTTTTGCCATCAAGAACGGTCTGCACGCCATCACTCCATAGTTAACAGTCGGTTAACTTATTGCGTAGAATGCTCCCTTTGCCAATGTCGGGCCGACGGCATTTTATCGTTATGATTAATTTCCCGCCAACCATGTTCCTCTTTAGACGGCTTTCGGCCCGAATTCCGGGTTCGAGTTAACGGAAACTTGTCTTGCGCGATTGCATTTGTTTGCCCGGCGTCGCAATCGCTGTCGCGTCCAAGGAGCCGGCCCGCGTGGGGGCAGAAGCTGGAAATGAGTTCGGAAAACAAAATCCCTTTCAAACGGGGTCTATTGTGATGAACGAACACCTGTCCTCCGTATTGGTCGATGCGGTTGATGCGGAGCCGTACGAGCCGCGCTACGAACTGGGGGCCGACGAGCTTCGCACCCTTTACCGCACGGAAGCGCAGGCGACGCGAAGAGGGGAAGCCAGGCCAGGGCTTTGGATCGCGGTTGCGATCTATCTCTTGTTTTCGGCAACCGATCTGCTGCTGATCCCGGATGTGGCCGCCTATACGATCACGGCGCGCTTCACGGTCGGATTGAGCGCGCTTTTGATCCTGGAAGCGCAGCTTCGCCATGGCGTCGGGACGGAATGGCTCGACGTGACCTGCGCCGGGGCCATTATCTTTGGCTATGTTGGTTGGCTGTGTCCGGCGATTATGGGCGCGGACAAGGAAAGTGTCTCTTACTATATGGTCTTTGGGACCATATTCATGATGAGCGCCAATCTTTTCTTTACGTTCAATTTCAAGCTTTCTATCGTAACTTCCGCAATAATTTTATGTATACTTTACATTGTAAACTACTTTGTTCCTTCAACCCTCACATACAAAATGGTTTTTGGGGCTTTCTATGTTTCTTGTTTCACGTTCACCTCGTATGTGAACTGGAAACTAAATGAGGAACGCTACAACGTCTTTCTGAATGCCCTGGAAGCCAAGATCCAGCACAATGAGGCGACCGAACGCGGCAAGGCCCTGCTGAGATTGTCGCGGACCGATCCGCTTACAGGTCTGGAGAACCGGCGCGCGATCGACGAGAAGCTGCGGGACTACTGGAGCGATTGGCAAAAGGTCGGCACCAGCTTCGGGGCGATCCTCATCGACGTGGACTTCTTCAAGAAATTCAACGACTGCTACGGCCATCAGGAAGGCGACCGCTGCCTGATCCATGTCGCCAATGCCCTTAGCGAGATGATCAAACAGTATAATGGTTCCATAGGCCGCTACGGCGGCGAAGAGTTCATCGTCCTGGCGCGCATGGAGACAAAAGAGCAGATCCTGAACATCGCGGAAGCCATTTGCAGCACGGTGGAGAACCTGGCGCTTACCCACGAGCTCCGGCGCGACGGCGTCTCGATCGTAACGGTGAGCGTTGGCGCCGCATTCACCAGGACGCAGACCGGGGCCAAGCTGGAGAAGATCATCCACGAGGCCGATCGCGCTCTCTATCTGGCAAAAGCCGGCGGCCGAAATTGTGCCCGGCTGTTCGATCCAACCGATCCGCAAAGCAGCGACGAGAGTGAGAACATTGCGGCCTTGCTGAAGATCGCGATCGGCCAGAATCTCGTTTCACTCGTTTATCAGCCCATCCAGGATGTCAAATCGGACCGGGTCGAAGCGGTGGAGGCTCTGATGCGCCTCAAGATGCTGGACGGCACATCGGTTCCGCCCAGCCTGTTCATTCCCGTCGCCGAACGAACCGGCGCGATCCTGGAACTCGGGCGCTGGGCGATAAGGACAGTGTGCGCCGAGCTCCTGGCAGACGATCACGTCCATGTCGTCAGTGTCAACGTCTCCCCGATCCAGCTTAAGACACCGGGCTTCGCAACGTCTGTTGCGACCATTCTGGGCGAGACCCGCGTCGCCGGCAGCAGACTGGCCTTCGAGATCACCGAAGGGCTGGAGATGGAGATGCATTCGGACATCCTGCGCTGCATCAGCGACCTGAAGCTGCTCGGGATCAAGATATGGCTCGATGATTTCGGGACGGGCTTCGCGGGCCTTTCGTGGCTTCGCCTGATCGATTTCGATACGGTGAAGATCGACCGCTCGTTTCTTCACGACTGCAGCTCCCCGAGCGGCAAGGCAATGCTACAGGACATTATCACCCTGGTCCGAAATCGCGGCCACAAGATCCTGGTCGAAGGGGTGGAAACCGACGAGCAGATGGTCTTGATGCGCGAATTCGGCATAGACAAGATCCAGGGCTTCCATGTCGGCCGCCCCGCTCCCGCCGTCAGTTTCCAGGCAAAGCGGGCCATGCGCAAACGGTCATTTGCCGTGCTTAAGTCCGCATGATGACGTGTGGGCGGTGGCATTTGGCTTACAGCTTAGGCCGCTATTTGGCCGCGACGGGCCAAAAGCCGAAGTCTAGCTGACAGCGGGCTGAGCCGCGGCGGATGTCGAGACGCGGCCCGGCACCAAAGACGACCACGTGGAGAAGGCCGGCGCCAGATCAGCCCGACCATCGCCGTCAGGATCATCGCACCATCCGCTTGGCGGACCGGGTCAAGATCGCCACCGGCGGCAAGGTGATTGCGTCTACTTTTTCCTGATGGGGATCTCGCGCAAAACACCTTGCTTCCGCGAAACGGCTCGATCGAGGAACGCTATTCCCTAGATTAGTCTATTAAAACCATATATTAACTTTGATATTTGGCTCCCGGCCCTACCCTGCCAGCTCAACCACGATTGCTTGCAGGATTCCGGAACCGACAATGAGCAAGACCATCCGCTTCAATGCCTTCGAAATGAACTGCGTCGGTCACCAGTCGCCCGGCCTCTGGCGCCACCCGCGTGACCGGTCCTGGGACTACAAGGATCTGGAGTATTGGACAGATCTCGCCAGGCTTTTGGAGGCCGGATTCTTCGACTCCGTCTTCATCGCCGATGTGATCGGCTATTATGATGTCTACAAGGGCAACCTCGACAATGCGTTGCTGCAAGGCGTGCAATCCCGGTGAACGATCCGTTGCAGCTCGCCAACCCGATCGCCTTGGCCACCAAACATCTCGGCATCGGCATCACGGCTTCGACGAGCTTTGAGCATCCCTACACCTTCGCACGCCGCCTCTCGACGGCGGACCACCATACCAAGGGCCGTATCGGCTGGAACATCGTCACGTCCTATCTGGAGAGCGGGGCCAAGAACATCGGCCAGGGCGGGCTGCGCAGCCACGACAATCGTTATGACGTTGCAACCGAATATATCGAAGTCCTCTACAAGCTGTTCGAGGGCAGTTGGGAAGAGGGAGCCGTGCTGCGCGACAAGGAGCGCGGGATATTTGCCGATCCGACAAAAATCCACGAGATCGGCCACAAGGGAAAATATTTCGATGTGCCGGGCTTTCACCTATGCGAACCTTCGCCACAGCGCACGCCCGTTCTCTTCCAGGCCGGCGCCTCGGGTGCCGGCAAGCAGTTCGCCGCCGGCCACGCCGAATGCGTGTTCATCTCGACGCCTCTGAAGGATGCCACCCGCGCCTATGTCGCGGAAATCCGCAAGCGCGCCGCCGAGCAGGGTCGCGATCCGAAAAAGGTGCTGATCTATGCGATGGCAACCATCATCGTCGATGAAACCGACGAAAAGGCACGGGCTAAATATCAGGATTACGCGAACCACGCCTCCTATGACGGCGCCTTGGTCCTGATGTCTGGCTGGACCGGCATCGATTTCGGACACTACAAACCGACGGATACGGTCAAGAAAGTCAAGACAAACGCGATCATCTCCGCCGTCGAGCATCTGGCCGGAGGCGACAAGGTCTGGTCCATCGAAGAGCTTGCAAAATGGGGCGGCATTGGCGGTCTCGGGCCGCTTTTCGTGGGATCGCCATCGACGATCGCCGATCTTCTGCAGGAGTGGGTCGAGGAAACCGACATCGACGGCTTCAACCTGGCTTATGCGCTGGCGCATGACAGCTTTGCCGACGTCATCGGATACGTCGTGCCGGAACTGCAGAAGCGCGGGGTCTACGCGACGCAGTATCGCGAGGGCACACTGCGCGAAAAGCTGTTCGGCGAAGGCCCCTATCTGCCGGGAAACCATCCGGCCCATCGCTTCCGCGACATCGAACGCGTCAAGCGCGACGAGGCCGCGGCGCAATCAACCTTGACCGAAGGGCACGCCCGCCAATCCGAACCGGCCTGACATCATCCCTGCACGGCGCCGAAGGGAAAGCGGCCCGCGCCGCCGGACCGTCGGACTTTGCCTCTGTTAGCCACCATGGAGCGCTGAATTCATGACAACGCCATCCGCACCCGCATTGGAAGTCAAGAACATCTCCCTCGCATTCAAAGGCGTGAAGGCGATCTCCGATCTCAGTTTCGAGGTGGCGCCTCAGGAAATCTGCGCCCTGATCGGCCCGAATGGGGCGGGAAAAAGCTCGCTGCTGAACATACTGAACGGCGTCTATGTTCCCGATTCAGGCGAGATCATCTTCGAGGGCGAACATTTCCATCGGATGCAGCCGCTGGAGGCCGCGCGCCGCGGCATCGGCCGCGGGTTCCAGAACAACGCGCTGTTTTCGGGAATGAGTGTCGCCGACAATGTCATTGCCGGCCTGTCCAGGCATGCTCGCGCAACGCTCCTGGAAGAAGCACTGCTTTTGCCGCGCGCACGCGCCGAGGCGCGCCGTTTCCGCGAGCGCGCCCATGAAGTCCTGCGCCTCTTCGATCTGGAGCGGCATGCCGAGACCACCGTGGCCTTGCTGCCCTACGGCGTGCAGAAGAAGGTCGAACTAGCGCGCGCCATTGTCGCGGCTCCCCGCCTGCTGCTTCTCGATGAACCGCTGGCAGGCATGAACAGCGCCGAGAAACAGGAAATCGCGCAGATCATTGCCAGGCTGAACCGCGACCTGAAGCTGACGATCGTGCTGATCGAGCACGATATCGGCATCGTGCTGAAGTTCGCTCACCATGTCGTCGTGCTCGATTACGGGCGCAAGCTGGCCGATGGCGCGCCGGATACCATTCGCGACAATCCCGAGGTCATCGCCGCGTATCTGGGCCACGACAAGGTTGAGATCGCCGCATGAACATGTTTCTCGAAACCCTCATCGGCGGCCTGCTGGCGGGCACGATGTACTCGCTCGTCGCCATCGGCTTCGTGCTTATCTACAAGGCCTCCGGCGTCTTCAACTACGCGCAGGGGTCCATCCTGCTGTTTGCAGCCCTGACCTTCGTGTCGCTGACCGATCAGGGTGTGCCGGTGCTGGTGGCGCTGGCGATCACGGTGGTCGTGCTTGCGCTGATGGCAGTCGGGATCGAGAGGCTGATCCTGCGCCCGCTCGTCAACCGCAGCCCGATGACGCTGTTCATGGCGACGCTCGGGCTGGCCTACATCGTCGAAGGGACAGCCCAAGGGCTCATGGGGTCGCAGGTCAGGGCGCTCGATCTCGGCATCGAGGATCTGCCGATCTTCCTCGGTGACATCATGATCAGCCAGTTTGATCTCACCGCCGCCGCAGTCGCGCTCGTCCTGGTGGTGGCCCTGTCGCTGCTGTTCAACAAGACCCGCCTCGGAGTTGAGCTCAGGGGCGTGGCCGACGATACTCGCGCCGCTCTCTCCATCGGCATCGATGTCAACCGCATCTGGCAGATCGTCTGGACCATTGCGGGGCTCGTCGGGCTTGTGGCCGGTCTGCTCTGGGGCGCCCGCCAGGGCGTGCAGTTCTCATTGTCGCTGGTGGTGCTGAAGGCCCTGCCGGTGCTCATCATCGGCGGCTTCACCTCTATTGCCGGCGCCATCGTCGGCGGGCTCGTTGTCGGTGCAACGGAAAGCCTAGCCGAAACCTATATCGGCCCCTTCCTCGGCGGCGGCATCACGCCCTGGTTTGCCTATGCGCTGGCGCTCGCCTTCCTCTTCATCCGCCCCGCCGGTCTGTTTGGCGAACAGAAAATCGAAAGAGTCTGAATCATGTCCGATATTGAACTCCGGCTTACCGGCGGCATAGGCGAGGGCGCAAGCACCCGGACACTGGCCGGCATAGCCGCAGCTGCCCTCATTGTTGCCCTACCTTTCCTCGCCACGGAATACTGGATCAATGCTATCGCCGTGCCGTTCCTTATTCTGTCGCTGGCAGGTCTCGGCCTTAACCTTTTGACGGGTTATGCCGGCCAGATATCGCTCGGCGCCGGTGCGTTCATGATGGTGGGCGCCTATGCGGCATTTGCCTTCCAGCTGCGGCTGCCCGAACTGCCGCTGCCATTCGCGCTGATAGCTTCCGGCATCGTCGCCGGCGCGGTCGGGTTCGCCTTCGGCTTTCCCTCGACCCGCATCAAGGGTTTCTATCTGATCGTCAGCACGCTTGCCGCGCAGTTCTTCTTCGAATGGCTGTTTCTCAAATTTCCGTGGTTCTACAACGGTGATCCGTCCGCCACGATCTCGCTTCCAGCGGGTCTGTCCGTCTTCGGCATCGATCTCAACAGCCCGCACGGACGCTATTACCTGACGCTCGCCAGCGTCGCCGTGCTGACCTGGCTTTCCTACAATCTCGTGCGCAGCCAGACCGGTCGCAACTGGATGGCCATCCGCGACATGGATACGGCAGCGGCCGTGATCGGCGTGCCGATCCTGCGCGCGAAACTCCAGGCCTTCGCCGTATCGAGCTTCATCTTGGGCATTGCGGGCGCACTCTGGGCATTTGCGTATCTCGGATCGGCCAGCGTGCAGAGCTTCGGCCTGACGCGATCCTACCAGATACTCTTCATCATCATCATTGGCGGCATGGGCACCATTCGCGGCGCTTATTTCGGAGCCGCCTTCGTCAGCCTGTTGCCGCTGGCGCTCGACTGGCTGTTCCAGCGGCTGCTCGGCGGCCATGTCGACGCCGGACTGCTTCAGAACATCCAGAAGGTGATCTTCGGGGTCCTCATCCTCTGGTTTCTCATCAAGGAACCGGAGGGACTAGCCCGCTTGCTGCAAAGACAGCGTGGAGATTTAGGCAATCGCCGCCTTGCGCGGCTCAAAATCAGGAGACAGACGTGAAGAAACTGATCATTGCCGCGCTTTTGGCGGGTGGCGCCTTCGTGGCGAGCCCCGCCACGCTCAACGCCGCGGATGTGTCGCAATATATCCCGCTGCCGACCTATCGTGTCGGTGCCTACGCCTCTTCGGGCGAACTCTGGTGGGCAGGCGAAAGGGACTATTTCCGCTATATCAATGAGGTCGAGGGCGGCATCGACGGGATAAAACTCAACTACGAAGAGTTCGAGACCGAGTGGAGCCCGGACCGGACTGTCGAGGTCTACGAGCGGGTCAAGGGCGGCAAGGATGGTTCGCCGATCGCTTTCTTCTTCACGCACGGTACGCCCGCGACCTATGCGCTGCTCGAGAAGGCTGCCGCCGACAAGATCCCGCTGATCGATCCGGCCGGTGGGCGCACCGAATCCATCGACGGCAGGGTGTTCCCGTATGCCTTCCCGCTGCTGTTCAGCTATTACAGCCAGGCCTCGACCGGCATCAACTATATCGCGTCCAAGGTCGGTGGGTTCGATAAGCTCAAGGGCTTGAAGATAGCAACCGTCTATCACGACAGCGCCTATGGGCGTGCCACCCAGCCCGCTGTCGACCTGCTCGCCAAGAAATACGGCTTCGAGAACATCCAGATCCCCGTCGCCGATCCAGGCAATGAACAGTCGCCGCAATGGCGCCAGGTCCATGAGCTGAAGCCGGACTGGGTGTTCTTGCGCACCTGGGGTGTCTCCACCGTGGTGGGCATCAAGACGGCAGCCCGCTTCGGCTTTCCGGCCGATCATATCATCGGCGACGTCTGGGCCGGCTCCGAATCCGACGTCATCCCGGCCGGGAAGGCGGCGATCGGCTATTCCGCCCTTGCGCCTTATCCGGCGGGGGCCGATTTCGAGATCCATCAGCGGCTCAAGAAATTCATTCTCGACGCCGGCAAGTCCGACCTGCGCGATCAGAAGTATTTCGGCGCCGTCAATTACAATGTCGGTCTGGTCAATGCCGCGCTCGCCGTGGAGGCGCTCCGCACCGGCTACAAGAAGTTTGGCGCTCGTCCCCTGAATGGCGAGGAAGGCCGGTGGGCCTTCGAGCATCTGACCATCGACGAAAACCGTCTCAAGGAGATCGGCTTTGTCGGCCTGCTGCAGCCGATCCAGATCACGCCGCTTGACCATGAAGGCGGCGGCGCTGCCCGCATCCAGAGCTGGGATGGCAAGAAGTGGGTTCTCCAGACCGACTGGATCAAGGCCGACCACGAAGCGCTACGGCCGCTGATCGAGCAGCAAGCCGCCGCCTATGCCAAGGAACACGGCATCGCACCGCGTACGCCAGATACCGAAACCAATTGATATTCCACTTGATAGTCCCACCGGGGGAGGGGCGTCGTGCCCCTCCTTGCCTGAAACAGGAGTTCACCATGCACCAAAAGCTCGCCATGCACCAAAAGCTCTTGCGCGCTGCCCTGGCGGCTGCCACTTCGTTGCTGCTGCTTGCCAGTGCAGCCAAGGCCGTTGAAACCCAGCCGGGTCCCGACAGCGACAAACAGTTTTTCCCGATCGCCAGCTATCGCGTCGGCCCCTATGCGGCGTCGGGCGCTTCCATCTGGGCCGGGCAGATCGATTATTACCGCTATATCAACGAAGTCGAAGGCGGCATAAACGGCGTCAAGATTGCCTGGCAGGAATGCGAGACGGAATGGACGGCCGAAAAGGGCATCGAATGCTATGAGCGCTTCAAGCACGGGCTGAACGGCGCTCCGGTCGCCGCCTATTTCCCGAACGGCGCGCCTGCCGCCTATGCACTTTCCGACCGCGCGGCCGCGGACAAGATACCGCTGGTAACACTTGCCTACGGTCGCACCGAGGCCACCGACGGGCGTGTGTTCCCCTATATCTTTCCGGTCATGGTGACCTTCTACAGCGAGGCGTCGGCGGTCGTGAACTATGTTGCCGAGCGCGAAGGCGGCTTCGACAAGCTCAAGGGAAAGAAGATCGCCACCGTCTACCATGACAGCGCCTATGGCCGCGAGACGCTTGATCCGCTCGCCCTTCTGGCAAAGAAATACGGTTTCGAGAATATCCAGATTCCCGTTGCCGATCCGGGCAGCGAACAATCCTCGCAGTGGCGGCAGGTCCGCGAAGCAAAGCCGGACTGGGTGTTCCTGAGAACCTGGGGTGTTTCGACGCCGGTAGCCATCAAGACCGCGGTGCGTTTCGGCTTTCCCGCCGACCACATCATCGGCGATGTCTGGGCTTCGTCCGAGGAAGACGTGATCCCGGCCGGCGAAGCGGCGAAGGGATATCTGGCGCTGACGCCTTATCCGGCCGGCGCCGACTTCAAGATCCACGAGCGTTTGAAGAAGGACATCATCGACGCCGGCAAGTCCGACCTGCGCGATACCAAGGCCTTCGGCAGCGTCTATTACAATTCAGGTCTCGTCGGCGCCCTGCTCTCTGTGGAGATCGTTCGGCAGGCCCAGGCCAAGTTCGGCAACCGCCCGATCACCGGAGAAGAAGGCCAGTGGGCGCTGGAGCACCTGAAGCTTGATGACGCAGCCCTTGAAAGGGCAGGTTTCCGAGGCCTGGTGCAGAACCTCCAACTGACGCCCTCGGACCATGAGGGCGGCGGCGCGGTGCGCGTGCAGCAATGGAACGGGTCCAAATGGTCTCTCGTCAGCGACTGGGTGCAGGCCGATCGCACAACGCTGCGTCCGTTGATCAACGCGAAATCCGAGGCCTATGCCAAGGAGCATGGAATTACGCCCCGCGATATCGGCAGCAACTGACAGGACGCGGCGGCCGCTTTGACGGTTTCCCACGATAAGGAGAAACGCCATGACCACGACATCGAAGCCCGTCGCCCCGGCGGCTGATCAGGACACCCTTCTCGAAGTGTCGGGCATCGAAGTCGTCTATGGGGGCGCCATTCTGGCCGTCGCCGATGTGTCGCTGACGATCGGCAACGGCGAAATCGTTGCTTTGCTTGGAGCCAACGGTGCCGGCAAGAGTACTGTGCTCAAGGCGATTTCGGGCCTGGCCAGCGCCGATCGGGCCAAGGTGCGCCGGGGGCATATTCGCCTCGACGGTGAGGATATTCTCGGGCTTGCGGCCAACAGACTGGCAACGCGGGGCATCGTCCACGTCATGGAAGGGCGCCATGTCTTCTCGCATCTGACGGTCGAGGAGAACCTCTTGACCGGCGCATTTCTGCACCGGCCAAGCCGCAAGGAGCTGCAGCGTCAGCTCGACGACGTCTACGGCTGGTTTCCACGCCTGCGCGACAAGCGGCGCACGCATGCCGGGCTTGCGTCCGGCGGCGAACAGCAGATGCTGGCCATCGGCCGGGCGTTGTTGACGCAACCAAGGCTCGTCCTGCTCGACGAGCCCTCCATGGGGCTCGCACCGCGCATCGTTCAGGAAATCTTCGCGATCATCGCGCGCCTTAACCGGGAGAAAGGGACGGCCTTTCTGCTGGCGGAGCAGAATGCGGCTCTCTCGCTTGCCTACGCACAGCGCGGCTATGTTCTTGACACCGGCCGCGTGGCGCTCGAAGGGCCGGCGGCCGACCTTGCAGCGCGTGACGATCTCCACCGCATCTATCTGGGCGACGCGCCCTGACGCAGTCGTCGCGTTCGATCCGCGAATGTCTTCGAGGATGCATCTCGCGGGCAGAGGCCGGCGGGTGAGGTCCGACCGTCGAGAAGGCCGGGCCGGCTACCGGTCGCCGATCAACGCGGCGCGTAGCGCCTGGATCTGCCGGTTCAAGGCATCGAGCTGCGCCAGCGTCATGCCCGAGCGCTCGATCAAGGCTTCATTCAGGCAGTTGCATTGCACCAGCAGCCCGCGCCCGGCTGATGTCAGGTCGACCTGCACCTGGCGTTCGTCGGTCTGGCTGCGCTGGCGGGTCACCAGCCCGGCCTGCTCCATTCGCTTTACCAGCGGCGTGACGGTGCTCGATTCCAGAGCGAGCCTGTGGGCGATCGTGCCGACCGACATGCCGTCAGCCTCTCCAAGCGCGTTCAGTACCAGGTACTGCGGATAGGTGATGCCCATCTCGTCCAGCATAGGCTTGTAGCTGCGGTTGATGGCCATGCTGGTGGCATAGAGCGTGAAACAGAGCTGATTGTCCAACGGGAGAGGCACGGCGCATTCCTTTTGCCAATATGGGCGTCAATTCGATACCACGAAAAATAATATCGCGATACATATTTTTGTGGACAAGGGTTTTGAGTCGCGCTAGCTAAATCGTTATCGCGATATCGTTTATCGCGAAAATAACAGAAGGAGATTGAGATGACCTCGCAAACCAAGCCCAGTTCCGGCAGCGGTACGATCACCACCAAGGACGGAACGCAGATTTACTACAAGGACTGGGGGACCGGGCAGCCTGTCGTCTTTCATCACGGCTGGCCGTTGAGCAGCGACGATTGGGACGCTCAGATGCTGTTCTTCCTGTCACAGGGCTACCGTGTCATTGCACATGATCGTCGTGGCCACGGCCGCTCGACCCAGACCGATATCGGCAACGAGATGGATACCTATGCCGCCGACGTCGCGGAACTCACCGCTCATCTGGACCTCAAGAACGCCATCCATGTCGGCCATTCGACCGGCGGCGGCGAAGTGGCGCGCTATGTCGCCAAATACGGCGCCGAAGGCCGTGTCGCCAAGGCGGTGCTGATCGGCGCGGTGCCGCCGATCATGCTCAAGACCGCTGCCAATCCCGGCGGCCTGCCGATCGAGGTCTTCGACGGCTTCCGCTCCGCCCAGGCAGCCAATCGCGCCCAGTTCTTCCGCGATGTTCCCGCCGGTCCATTCTATGGGTTCAACCGCCCGGGCGCGGACATCTCGCAGGGCGTCATCGACAATTGGTGGCGCCAGGGCATGATGGGCGGCACCAAGGCGCATTATGATTGTATCAAGGCTTTCTCGGAAACCGACTTCACGGAGGATCTGAAGGCAATCGACGTGCCGGTCCTGGTCATGCACGGAGACGACGACCAGATCGTTCCGATCGCCGACTCGGCGCTGCTGACGATCAAGCTGCTCAAGAAGGGCGAGCTTAAGGTCTACGAGGGTTTTCCGCACGGCATGGCCACAACCCATGCCGATGTCATCAACGCCGACCTGCTGGCCTTCTTCAAGGCATAGGGCTTTCCGAATAGCCTACAAAAATGCACCCGCCATCAGGCGGGTGCATTTTTTGTGAGGTTCAGATTAGCGTGATCTAGGCAACTAACTGCGCTTTGCGTGCTTCCTTCATGTTCGGCAGGAACACGGTGAGCAATCCAAGAAACGGCAAATACGAGCAGATCTGGAAGACGAAATCGATGCCCTTCATGTCGGCGACGATGCCGAGCACGGCCGCCGCGATGCCGCCCATGCCGAAGGCGAAGCCGAAGAAGATGCCGGCGATCATGCCGACGCGGCCCGGCACGAGCTCCTGCGCAAAGACGACGATGTTCGAGAAGGCCGAGGACAGGATCAGGCCGATCAGCACCGTCAGCACCATCGTCCATTCCAGATTGGCGTAGGGCAGGGCGAGCGTGAAAGGCAGCACGCCGACGATGGAGAACCAGATCATCGCCTTCTGTCCGTAGCGGTCGCCGAACGGGCCGCCGAGCAGGATGCCCAGCGCCGAGGCACCGAGGAACAGGAACAGCATGACCTGCGACATCTGCACCGAAACGCCGAACTTATGCATGGAATAGAAGGTGTAGTAGCTGGCGAGGCTGGCGATGTAGGCATTCTTGCTCAGCACCAGCAATGTCAGCACGATCAATGCATTCGTCACCTTGCGGCGCGGGAAAGGCGAAACGAAGCTCGCCGCCTTGCGGGTGCCCTGCGCGGCACGCAGCCGGCTGTACCAGCCGCCGACCTGCCACAAAACGATGATGCCGATCAGCGAGCCGACGGCGAACCAGGAAATGCTGGTCTGGCCGAACGGCACGACGATGAAGGCCGCCAGCAGCGGCCCCATGGACTGGCCGAAATTGCCGCCAACCTGGAACAGTGACTGCGCCAGGCCGAAGCGGCCGCCGGAGGCGAAGCGGGCGATGCGCGAGGATTCCGGATGGAAGATCGCCGAGCCGATGCCGATCAGCGAGGCGCCGATCAGCAGCAGCGAATAATGCCCGGCATAGGCGAGCACAATCAGGCCGATCAGCGATGACGCCATGCCGTAGGGCAGCGAATAGGGCATCGGCCGCTTGTCGGTGATCATGCCGATCACAGGCTGCAGCAGCGACGCGGTCACCTGGAAGGTGAAGGTCAACAAGCCGATCTGCCAGAAATCGAGGCCATAATTCTCTTTCAGGAGCGGGTAAATGGCCGACAGCAGCGACTGCATGATATCGTTGATGCAATGGCAGAAGCTCACCGCCAGGATGACGGTGAAGGCCGTCGCCTGGGCTGAAGCGTGACTGGTGGTCGCCGGTGGGGCGACGCTGGCGGCTGTCGTATCGGTCAAGGTAGGCTCCGTGGTCTTTTTGGCGGGCACACCCGCAGGCAGTTGACGGCCGCTCCTGCGGCCGCCTTGTCGGACGCTCCTGTGGGGCGCCTGGGGACGGTGCCTTATAAGCCGCTTGCGACACGACTTCTTTCGTGGTTTGGTCCAATAGTTTCGCAAGTGGGCCATATCGGATGCCGCACGGCAAAGAAGTCTTTCACGTCGGCAATGCCAATCTTGGCCAGTTGCACGAGAGCCGTTGGCAATGGCTTGAGCAAGTGGCCGGGCCGGCGGTGGCACTGCCGACCGAATATCCGGACGGCTACCGCGTGCCGCAGCACCGCCACAGCCGCAGCCAGCTCTTGCATGCGCTTGTCGGCGTGGTGCTGGTGACGACGCGGTACGGGCGCTGGATGGTGCCGCCGGACCACGCGATGTGGATTCCAGCCGGCACCGAGCATTCCGTCGAGATGCTGGGCGATGTCTCGATGCGTTCGGTCTATGTCATGCCACAGGCGATCCCCGGGCTGCCCGAAGGCTTGCGCGTCGTCGGCGTCACCGACCTGATGCACAGCCTGATCGTGGAATCGGAAAAGCTGCCGCAAGGCGGCGTTCTGGAAGGACGCGGTGGGCTGATCATGAACCTTTTGCTGCACGAAATCCCGACCTTGCCGGAACGGCCTCTCGGGCTGCCATTCCCGTCCGATCCGAGGCTGTCGGCGCTGTGCCGGCGCTTCGTCGCCGCACCGTCGCCGCACGCGACGATCGATGAATGGGCGGATGCCGCCGGCATGAGCCGCCGCTCCTTCACCCGCGCCTTCCAGCGCCAGACCGGCCTGTCGCTGTCGACATGGCGCCAGCAGGCCTGCCTGTTCGCGGCGCTGCCCAGGCTGGCGGACGGCGAGCCGATCACCAGGGTGGCGCTCGATCTCGGTTATGACAGCGTGCCGGCCTTCATCACCATGTTCAAGCGCATGCTGGGGACCTCGCCGCGCGGCTATATGCGCGGCGCACGAGAGAGCGTCGAGGTCGCTCGTCGCCTGATCGGGCCGGTTCGGTTGGAAAGCTCTGCGCCGTAACGGCAGGTGCTGTTCTAGAAGCATCTCACCGTTTCACGGAAACGGCGATCTGCTCTAACTCTTTGTTTTGACGCGGTTCTAGACGGAAAACCGCTTCACACTTTTCCTGGAATTGCTCTAGTCGAACAGGCTCGACACCGATTCTTCGGTCGCGGTGCGCGAAATGGCTTCGCCCATCAGGTCGGCGATCGAGATGACGCGGATGTTGGGAGCATCGAGCACGCCCTGCGTCGGCTGGATGGAATCGGTGATCACCAGTTCCTGGAGCTTCGAACCGCTGATGCGGGCAACCGCGCCGCCCGACAGCACGCCGTGCGTGATATAGGCGGTGACGCTGGTGGCGCCGTTGGCCAGCAGCGCATCGGCGGCGTTGCACAGCGTGCCGCCGGAATCGACGATGTCGTCGATAAGCAGGCAATCCTTGCCGGCGACCGCGCCGATGATGTTCATGACTTCCGATTCGCCGGGACGCTCGCGGCGCTTGTCGACGATGGCCAGTTGCGCATCGAAGCGCTTGGCCAGCGCACGGGCGCGGACCACGCCGCCAATGTCGGGCGAGACCACCACGACGTTGCCGAGCTGCTTGTATTTGGCCTTCACGTCGCGGGCCATCACCGGCACGGAAAACAGATTGTCGGTCGGAATGTCGAAGAAGCCCTGGATCTGGCCGGCATGCAGGTCAAGCGTCAGAACGCGGTCGACACCGGCGCGGGTGATCATGTTGGCGACCAGCTTGGCCGAGATCGGCGTGCGGCCGGAGGCGCGGCGGTCCTGCCTGGCGTAGCCGAAATAGGGGATGACCGCCGTGATGCGCTTGGCCGAGGAACGCATGAAGGCATCGATCATGATGAGCAATTCCATCAAATGATCGTTGGTTGGGAACGAGGTCGATTGCAGGATGAAGACATCCTCGCCGCGCACGTTTTCCTGGATTTCGACGAAGATTTCCTGGTCGGCGAAGCGCCTGACCGTGGCTTTGCCCAGCGGGACGTTGAGGTACCGGGCGACCGCTTCGGCCAGCACCCTGTTGGAATTGCCCGCGAAGAGTTTCATGCACGGTTCCTGGTGGAGGATGATGAGACCTGACGGACTCGCTTGCGCCCTTTAACCGGGCTTTTAGCGGCCCGCGCCGGTATTGCAAGCGCCGAGATCGGGAATCCGCCGGCTAAACTCAAGAAAGCTCCGCGCCATCGCCGGGCTGCCACAGGGAGCAGCGGACTTGCGCTGCTCCTTCTTCTCGTTGGGCATGGGATTTTCCCAAAACTGTCTCCACTTTTGGGTCCGATGCCTCTAGCCGGCCTTGCCGCCGAGCCAGGCCGCGAATTGGTCGATGGTCTGGTCGGCGATCGTCTGCATGGTGGCCGGCGAGACCCCCTTCCAGCTGTCGCCGCCCACGCTGGCGCCGGAATTGACCGACGGGGCCTTCTGCTGACCATTGATGCGGTGCAGCCGGTTGCCGGCGGGGTCATAGACATCCCAGACATAGATGACGGTGGTGTCGGCGCCTTCCGACATCGTCGAGAAATAGCCCTTCAGCACATGTGTCACGGTCTGGTCGGCGCTGCCGGCGAGCGTGATACCGCGCTGCCTGGCGCGGGTCTGCAACTCCGCCGTCAGAGGTGTCGCGGCTTCTACCGAAGCGCCGACGATCGGCGCGATCTGCAGGCGGGGCTTCGACAGGATGGCAGCGCTTTGGGCTGATGTGACCGGTGCGGCGGTGGTTGCGAAAGCGCCCGCCGTGCTGGTGGCGGGCCCGGCCGGAACCGTGCTGCCTGACGTTGCGGGCAGCGTCTGGGTCGACGTCGCCGGCGGCGTGATCGCCGACGGTTCGAGCACGTCCTTTGCGTTGGTGCAGGCGGCAAGAGCCAATGCCACAAGCAATGACACGGTCGTCACATGCGATCGTCTCATTTGCCTTCTAACTCCTTGGCGAAGAACGCCTCCCATTGTGGATTCACTGTACGATCAAGTCGAGATCATGGCGGGACAGCGGCTTGGGCTGGGATTCGGTGGTCAGGTAGGTGCGGCCAAGCGTCATCGCCGTCTCGGTATCGGAGTCCATGATGATCATATGGGCGAACAGCGTCATGTTGGGCGCGATCGGTTCGGGATTGCCCTGGTAGAACATCGGCATGTCCATCCAGGACGGGGTGAAGCGGGCGCCGACTGAATAGCCGCAGGCGTTCAGCCGGTGCTTGGTCAGGCCGTGGGCCTCCATGGTGCGGGCATGAGCATCGAAGACGTCGCCGAAGCTGTTGCCCGGCATCATCGCCTTCTCGACAGCCAGGAGTGCTGCGCGGGCGGCGTCGAACAGTTCCTGATGGCGCTTCGACACCTTGCCGGTCAGCACCGTGCGCATCATCGGCGCATGGTAGTGGTTGAAGACGCCGGCCCATTCGAGCGTCAGCTGGTCATTTTTGGTGAGCTTGCGGCGGCCGGCCTTGTAGCGGCACAGCAGCGCATCGACGCCGGAGCCGATGATGAATTCGTTGGCCGGATAGTCGCCGCCGCCGGCAAAGATCGCACCCTGCATGGCGGCCAGGATCAGGGCTTCGTCGCCGCCCTGCTTGATCAGCGGCAGCGCCGCGTCGAGCGCATCATCGGAAAGATTGGCGGCCTTCTCGGCCTTGGCGACCTCGGCCGGGCTCTTGAACAGGCGCAGACGGCCGACAATGCCGGACGCATCGGCGATCTGGCCGAAGGTCTGCAACTGTTCGTCGAGCCGTCGGCCATTGAACGCGGTCAGGCCATGGGTGTCGTATTCGACACCGATGCGGGCGCCGAGCAGGTCGAGTTCGTTGAGCAGATTGCGCAGGTCGACCGCCGGATTGGCGCCGTTGCGGTCCGTCCACAAGACGATATTGTCGATAATCGAGGTCTGACGCGCCTGGCGCAGGTCGGCCGAGCGGGTCAGAAGCACCATCGAACCGTCGGCCTTCACTACCAGGCACTGGAAGAAGCAGAAGCCGAACGTGTCGTAGCCGGTCAGCCAGTACATGCTTTCCTGCGCGAACAGCAGGATGGCGTCGAGCTTCTTTTCGGCCATCTCGATGATCAGCCGGTCGCGCCGCGCGTCAAATTCAGATCGTTCAAAATGCAGCGCCATTATTCCCTCTCCAAGACAATTGCCGAAACCTGCCGGCCGTAATCGGGCTCCTTGCGATGCGTGGTGCGCCGGTAGGAGTAGAACAGGCCTTCCTCGGCGTAAGTGCAGCGGTCAAGGCCCTCAGCCGTCACGCCGGCCTTGGCCAACCGGTCAACCGTGTAGCGGTTGAGATCGAACATCGCATGGCCGGCATTGGCGGACGGCGCGAAATAGAGGATGTTTTCGGCGGCGACTTCGACAAAGCGGGCGACGAATTCCGGGCCGACCTCGTAGTTTTTCGGGCCGATGGAGGGGCCTAGCACGGCGACGATGTTTTGGCGCCGGGCGCCGAGGCTTTCCATCGCCAGGATGGTGTTTTCGAGCACGCCGGTGAACGCGCCTTTCCAGCCGGCGTGCGCGGCGCCGATGATGCGCGCCTGCGCATCGGCGAACAGCACGGGACCGCAATCGGCGGTAGAAGCGCCGATGGCGATGCCCGGCCGGTCGGTGACGATGGCGTCTGCCTTGGGCCGCTCGCCGGCAAAGGGCTCCCTGGCGATGATGACGTCGGGCGAATGGACCTGCCAGGCGGTCAACAGATGGCTCGCCGGCACGCCCATCCATGCCGCGACGCGGCCGCGGTTCTGCGCCACAAGCATCGGGTCGTCATTCGATCCGGTGCCGATGTTGAGGCCCTGGTAGATGCCGCCGGAGACACCGCCGACGCGGGTGAAATAGCCGTGGCGGATGCCTTGTGCCCGCGCCTTGTCCAGCAGCGGCGACCGAACGGGATCCGGTTTGGTCTGATTCAGCATGCGGGCGTTGTTGTCCGTGTGGGCGGTTTCGTCAAGAAGAAGGTGCTTGGTCGAGAACAGGCGCTGCAAAGCGCGGACGGGAGATTGGGAGGGGTGGCGGTAAAAAGTCAATCCGCCCCGGCGAAAGGCCGAACCTCCACGCCGCGGGGTAGCACCGCAAGCACCTTGAACAGCTCGCCCATGGCTTGCGGCCCTGCGAGGCGCTCGACGTCCCCGGCGATCCTTTCGCGCGCCGCCTGGCCGGCATCGGCGCCAAGCCGGCCGGCGCGCTCGAGGATACCCATGCCGAGGAGGAAGTCGCCCTGTGTCGTCAGATGGGCTTCGAGGCCATGTGCACGCACGATCGCGGCAAGGGCGGCGAAATCGACATGGGAGGTGAGGTCGGCCTCACCGGGATTGGCCAGCACATCTTCGTGATCGTGGCTGCGCAAGGCCTGAAGCGTGTCCCCGACACCCGGCTGGAAATGGCCGTAGTCGAGAAACAGGCCAACGCCGCCATGCCTGGATATGCGCTCGGCGATCGTTGCCATGAGCGCGGTGCGGGCAGGCGCCACTTCGGCAATCGCACCTTGCGGCGCTTGAGTGGCATCGGCGGGCAGCAGCGTCGGGTCGACCGAACCGGCGCCGGCGAAGAAGCAAAGGTCGTTGGTCTCGTCGAGGCCGACCATGCGCTCGCGCCAGCCGGTGCCGGCTCGGACGAACTGGCGGATGGGCACGGCGTCGAACAGTTCGTTGCCGACGATGAACAGCGGTTGCTGCGGCAAGGTCTCGATGGTTTCATGCCAGCCAACCGCGAAGGGTGTGGCGCCAAGCGTCTGCTTCTGCACCTCGGTCAGGCGCGGGCTGGTCTCGATCATGGCGAAGGTGGCGCCGCTGGCCAGATCAGGATCGAGCCGCGACAGCGTACGCAACATGTCCTTCATCAGCGTGCCGCGGCCGGGGCCGATCTCGGCGATGGTGGCCGGCAGCGGCCGGCCGCTCGCCTGCCACGCCTGGTACATCCACACGGCGACCAGTTCGCCGAACATCTGGCTGATTTCCGGCGCGGTGATGAAGTCGCCGCCCGCACCAAAAGGCTCGCGCGTCGTGTAGTAGCCGTCCGCCGGGTCGAACAGGCACAGCGCCATGTATTCGTTGATCGGAAGTGGCCCCAATGCCTCGATCAGGTCGACGATGCGGGTTTTCAGCCGTGTCATGCCGGCTGCGGCTGCGCCACCGGCCTGGCGGTCAGCATCGCCCAGATACCGGCCAGCACCATCGGCGTCGACAGGATCATGCCCATGGTCAGCCAGTTGGTGCCGAGGAGGTAGCCGAGCTGCTGGTCGGGCTCGCGGAAGAACTCGACGAAAATGCGCGACAGGCCGTAGCCGCAGATGAAGGCGCCGCCGACGAAGCGCGGCGTCTTCAGCTTGAGGCGCGAATGGGTGAGGATGCGCAGCACGAGGAACAGCACCACGCCTTCGAGAAGCGCCTCGTAGAGCTGGCTCGGGTGACGGGCAAACGGCCCGCCATTGGGGAATTCGAAAGCCCAGGGCACGTCGGTCGGGCGCCCCCATAGCTCGGAGTTGATGAAGTTGGCGACGCGCACCAGGCCAAGGCCGACCGGCACGCCGGCCGCCACGACGTCAAACAGCGACCAGATGCGGATGCCGCGCTTGATGGAAAACAGCGTCATGGCGAGGATGACGCCAAGCAGGCCGCCATGGAACGACATACCGCCTTGCCAGACCGCCAAGATGTCGAGCGGGTGGGCGATGTAGCGTGGCAGATCATAGAACAGCACATAGCCGGTGCGGCCGCCCAGCACGACGCCGATGGCCGCCCAGACGATGAAGTCGTCGAGATCCTCCGGCTTCATCGGCAGGACGCCGTTCGGCCATAGCTTGGCATTAGAGGCGAGCCGCTTGGCATACCACCAGGCGAACAGGATGCCGACGATATAGCCGACGCCATACCAATGCACCGCCAGCGGCCCGATCTGGATGAGGATCGGGTTGATGTTGGGGAAGGGTAGGGAGGCCAGCGGCAGCAGGAAATATTCGTTCAACGGGGAACTCTCATTGCGAAACGCGTTTGCGCGCGGACCATGCGGCAGGGTTTTGGCAGGGTCAAGGCAAGGTGGGCGCCCTCGACTTGATGCCGCAGCGCGGCGCAACATGCTTGCATTCGACGCGCGGCGCCATTACCTCATTTCGAGCAAGCGAGGATTTGCCATGTCGACCGGACCGAACCGCATTCTCGATGAATTCGCCAAGCTGATGACCGATGCCGCCGGCGCTGCCCAGGGCGTGCGCCGGGAGGTGGAGACCGCCTTCAAAGGCCAGGCCGAACGCATCCTCAACACCATGGACGTGGTGCAGCGCGAAGAGTTCGAGGCCGCGCGCGAGATGGCCGCCAAGGCCCGAGAAGAAAACACCCGCCTTGCCGCCCGTATCGAGGTGCTCGAGGCGAAGCTTGCGGAACTGGCCGGTGACGCCGCACCGGCGGCGGCGGCCAAGCCCCGCGCAAAAAAAAATAATCGTTAAACTTTTCCACATAGCCCGATCCTGAAAAGCGCTTTGCCGTGAATCGCTTAACGGCATTGCATGAATCTTTGTGACAGCGGCTTTCCACATGCGAATGACGCAGTGCGAAAAATTGGGCTGTTCACGCGACTCCCGATCAATAGACTGAATTTGTTGCATGATTCGGAGCAGGGTCATGCGACCGGGCGGTGGGGTCCGGTCTGGGGTCTTTGCGTCGAGAAGTAGTCTTTTGCGCAGGAAAGTCCTGGCCGTCCGAGTTCTAGACAAGATTGTTCGTTGTGTGTGCCCTCCCGCGGAGCGTGTGGCGGCGCTCGTACAGAACGACAGGAAGCATTCCATGGAACTTCTCGAACTCGAATTCTCCCGCGAAATCCATCCGGTGGATGTTATCGAGCAGGTGGCCCACAACAACGACTGGTCCTTTGAGCGGGCAGGCGACGACGAGATTTCGATCTCGGTTGCCGGAAGCTGGACCGACTATCACGTCTCCTTTTCGTGGATGGAGGATTTCGAAGCGCTGCACCTGGCCTGTGCCTTCGACATCAAGGTGCCGGAGACCCGCGCGCTGGAAGTGATGCGGCTCTTGTCGTTGATCAATGAGCAGATGCTGTTTGGCCATTTCGACCTTTGGGAGCAGGAGGGCGCGATTATGTTCCGCCAGTCGCTGCTGCTGGCCGGCGGGGTCGAGCCGTCGAGCCAGCAGGTCGAAGTGCTGCTGTCGTCGGCGCTGGAAGCCTGCGAATGCTATTTCCAGGCGTTCCAGTTCGTCGTCTGGTCGGGAACCTCGGCCAAGGACGCCCTGGCCGGCGTGCTGTTCGAGACCTACGGCAACGCCTGAGTCCCCGTAAGGCAGACAAGACCAAGATGAGTTCGAACAGCGAGCGCAAGCCCGAGATCAGTTTTGCCGATTTCGATCGTGTCGACATCCGCGCCGGCACGATCGTCGAGGCCGAACCGTTTCCCGAGGCGCGCAAGCCCGCATTCAAGCTGAAGATCGATTTCGGCCCCGGCATCGGCATCAAGAAATCGTCGGCGCAGATCACCAAATATTATACACCGGAGACGCTGATCGGCCGGCAGGTGTTCGCGGTGGTCAATTTCCCGCCGCGCCAGATCGGTCCATTCATGTCGGAAGTGCTGACGCTCGGCTTTCCCGACGAAGAGGGCGCTGTGGTGCTCGGCGCGATTGAGCGCAAGGTGCAGGATGGCGGGCGGTTGTTTTAGGCTAGAGGAACGACCGTCGCGTTCCTTCGCGCTTCCTCCGTGTTGCTGATGTCGAACAGTACGGTGCCGCCAGCCTTTGGTCAGGCCGCCAGCTTGCGCGTTGTGCCCAGTGCTTCCTCGACCGTATCGAGAAACATCTCCGCACAGGCTTTCCAGCTATAGCGCATGGCACGTTCGCGGGCTTCGGCACGGTCTACATTGAGCGCCGCAAGCGAGGCCTCGCGCAGATCGTTGGAGACCGCGCCGCCAAAGCCGTCGCCGACGATGTCGATCGGCCCTGTCACCGGATAGGCGGCAACCGGCGTGCCGCTGGCCAATGCCTCGATGATGACGTTGCCGAACGTGTCGGTGCGGCTCGGGAAGACGAAGACATCGGCCGAGGCATAGATCTCGGCCAGTTCGTCGTTGGGGCGATGGCCGAGGAAATGCGCTTGCGGATATTTTGCCTTGAGCCTGGCAAGCTCGGGGCCTTCACCGACGATCACCTTGCTGCCCGGCAGGTCGAGGTCGAGAAAGGCGGAGAGGTTCTTTTCGATGGCGACGCGGCCGACGCAGAGGAAGACAGGGCCGGGGAAGCCGAGATCCTTCTTCTTGTCGGGCCGGAAATGGTCGGTGTCGACGCCGCGCGTCCACGGCCGCAGCTTGGTGAAGCCGCGCGCTGAGAGGTCGTCTGCGAGCGACTGGGTGGCGACCAGCGTGCCTTGGCCGGAATTGTGGAAATCGCGCAGCCAGCGATAGGCCCAGCTCTCCGGCACCGGCAGCCGTGCGCTGAGATATTCGGGGAAGCGCGTGTGATAGCTGGTGGTGAACGGCCGGCCGGCATTGCGGCAATAGCGCCGCGCCATGATGCCGAGCGGTCCTTCGGTGACGATGTGGATGTGGTCGGCTCTGCCGGCGTCAATCAGCCGCGCGACATGGCCGGGCGTGGTCAGCGCCAGCCTGATGTCGGGATAGGTCGGCAAGGGCAGGGTGCGAAAGATGTTCGGCGTCAGGAAATCCACGGCGACATCGAAGGATTTCAGCGTCTCGGTGAGCCGCTCCAGCGTGTGGACAACGCCGTTAACCTGCGGCCGCCAGGCATCGGTGACCATCAATATGCGCATGGCGGCCCTTTGCAGGAAAGGTCGACGGTTGCCTTGAGACGATGCCGGAACGGCGACCAGCCCGCTGCTCTCGCTTCGCTCCAGCGCACCCGGACGGGCACGGGGTCGAAGATAGACGGTAGGCCCGAATCAATTGAGGTCGCGCGCTTCATGCACGCTCTTGATCATGGTTTCATGACGGGCCGATGAAGCCGGTTTCCACTTTTCGGAATCGTGCCCGGTTATGCGGGAACCTTGATGACAGCGCGCAGTCCGCCGAGCGGGCTGTCTTCAAGAGTGATGTCGCCGCCATGAGAGCGGGCGATGTCGCGGGCGATCGACAGGCCGAGCCCGGTGCCGCTGGCATCGAGGTTGCGGGCCTCGTCGAGCCGCACGAAGGGTTTGAACACGTCCTCGCGCCGGTCAGCGGGGATGCCCGGACCATCGTCGTCGATGGTGACCAGCAGCGAGCCGCGGCCATGGGTGGCGTTGACTTCCACCGTCTTGGCATAGCGGAAGGCGTTGCCGATCACGTTGGACATCAGCCGGGCAAAGGCGTTCGGCCGCACATGCACATCGGGGTCTCCGGCAAGCGTCGTCGACAGCTTGCGCTTGCGCAGCCTGGCCTCCTCGTCGAGCTTCTCGAAATAGGCCTCGAGATCGAACCGTCCGGCGTCTTCCGAAGCCTCGCCACGGGCAAAGGCGAGATAGCCTTCGAGCATCGACTGCATGTCGTCGATGTCCTGGTCGAGCGCGGCCTTGGTCTCGGCCTTGCCGCCGGAAAGCGCCAACTGCAGCTTGAAGCGGGTGAGGATGGTTCGCAGGTCATGGCTGACGCCGGTCAGCATGGCGGTGCGCTGCTCGATCTGGCGCTCGATGCGCTCGCGCATCTGCATGAAGGCAAAGCCGGCGCGGCGAACCTCCTCGGCGCCGCGCGGCCGGAAGTCGCGCGGCATCGGCCGGCCCTTGCCGAAACTTTCGGCGGCTTCGGCGAGCATCAGGATCGGCCGGATCTGGTTGCGCAGGAAGGGAATGGCGATCATCAGGAGCACCAGCGAGGTGCCGACCATCCAGATCAGGAAGATGTGGGTGTTGGAGGCATAGGCCTGGCTGCGGCGCACGAAGACGCGCAGCACCTTGCCCTCGAGCTGCACGCGCACCTCGACGATGTTGGAGTTGCCGACCGTGTCGATCCAGAACGGGCGGTTGATCTGGCGGGTGATCTCGGACGAGAGAACATCATCCAAAATCGAGAAAAACGGTTTTGGGCCGGGCGCGGGCAGCGGGTCGGGCGGCAAGAGGTCGACCTTCAGCTGCATGCGGTCCTGGGCGATGCGGATGATGGCGGTGTAGTCGGCATCGCGCGGATAGGTCTCGATCAGGTCGATGATGGCGGCAATGTCGCGCACGGTGGCCTGCGACAGGCGCTGCGTCACGGTTGCCCAATGACGTTCCATGAAGACGAAGGCGACGACCGATTGCAGCAGGATCATCGGCGCGATGACGATGATCAGCGAGCGGGCATAGAGCCGCTTGGGCATATAGAGCGAGACGAGGCGCCAGAAGCGGTTCCAGGCGCGCGGCACCGCCTTCAGCGTCCGCGCGGCGCGTGCGCTCAAGCCGCCATTGCCCGGCTGTTCCAGTTCCGTGGTTGCCATTCGCTCATTTCGCTTGCCCGCAGCCGCTCAGCAGGCCGCAGGCGGCATTCTATTCCACGCTGAGCCGATACCCAATACCGCGCACGGTCTGCAGCCAGACCGGGTTGGACGGATCGCGCTCGATCTTGCGGCGCAGCCGGTTGATCTGGACGTCGATGGTGCGCTCGCCGACCTCCGAATCGTCACCGACAAGCTCGTGGCGGGGTATCGTCTCGCCGGCCCTTGCCGCGAAGATCGCCAGGATCTCCTGTTCGCGGTCGGTCAGCTTCAGCGCCTCGCCGCCACGCTTCAATTCGCGCCGGGCGATCTGGAAGGTGTAGGGGCCGAAGACCAACTGCTCGACCTTGGGCGTGGTCGCCGGGCCACCACGGCGAAGGATGTTGTTGATGCGCAGGATCAGCTCGCGCGGATCGAACGGCTTCGGCAGGTAGTCGTCGGCGCCGGCCTCAAGCCCTGAGATGCGGCTGTCGGTCTCCGACAGGGCCGTCAGCATCAGGATCGGTACGTTCTTTTCGGCCCGCAGCGACTTGGTCAGGTCGACGCCCGTCTCACCCGGCATCATGACGTCCAGCACCAGAAGGTCGAAGTCGAGGCCGGCAAGCTTGCGCCTGGCTTCGCCGGCATTGCCGGCGACGGTGACGCGAAAGCCGTTTTCGGTCAGATACTGCTTGAGAAGATTGCGGATTCGGGTGTCGTCGTCGACCACAAGCAGGTGTGGCGCGTCGTCGTCCGGTGCGGCCGCGTGATCGACCCGTTCAGTGCTCTCCATGGCTTTTCCCTGACATTTTTGCGGACCCAACGTCGATCTGCGCCCTCAGTTCCGGATTGACCATCGCTTCGAGGAACCGTTCCACCAAGGTCCGTTCGGTTACTCCGGAATCCCCCAATGCAGCATGGATGCGGCGCGACTGTGGCCGCGCCAGCGCCAGCGCCAGCGCACGGCCCTTGGCCGTCGGATAAAGTTCGCGCTGGCGGCGGTCGCGCGGACCTTGCAACTGCACGACATGGTCGGTGTCAATCAACTGCTTGAGCACACGGGCCAGGCTCTGTTTGGTGATCTTCAGCACGTCGAGCAGTTCGGCGACCGTCAGGCCCGGCCTGCGGTTGACGAAATGCAGCACCCGGTGGTGGGCCCGGCCGAAGCCGTAGTCGGCCAGGATCTGGTCCGGATCGGAGGTGAAGTCACGATAGGCGAAGAAGAGCAGCTCGATGATGGCGAAGTCGATGCCGTCCTCGACCGACATCGCGGTCCTGATCGGTTTTCCGGCGGCTGGGCTTCGATCCGTCATTATTTCTCCGTGGGAAAGAGAGATTATGTCAGTACTATTGACGTAATTTCCCTGCAATGGTAATTTTTGACAAGCTTTTGGGCGGATTGCGAACGAAAAGGCAAGGGAAGCCGGTTTTTCCGGAATTTCCTAAGTTTGCCAGAGCGCAATTATCCGCCTACGCTCCACCATAAAAGCCGCTTTGGGCGGCCGACACGAAACACACAACGATACAACTATCCGGGCTGCCGCCCGTGGGAGGTTACCATGGCATCCGTTCCCTTCGATCAACTCGATGGCTTCATCTGGATGAACGGCGAATTCGTCCAATGGGGTGACGCCAAGATCCATGTGCTGACGCACGGGCTGCATTACGCCAGCGCCGTTTTCGAGGGAGAGCGTGCCTATGGCGGCGAGATCTTCAAGCTCAACGAACACACCGAGCGCCTGCATGAATCGGCACGCCTGCTCGGTTTCAATATCCCCTATTCGGTGGCCGAGCTCAACGACGCCTCTTCCACGCTTCTCAAGAAGCAGGGTTTCCAGGACGCCTATGTCCGGCCGATTGCCTGGCGCGGCAGTGAGCAGATGGGCGTCTCGGCGCAGAACAACCGCATCAACTGCGCCATCGCCATCTGGCAATGGCCGAGCTATTTCGATCCTGCGCAGAAGCTGAAAGGCATCCGTCTCGATGTGGCGGAATGGCGCCGGCCCGACCCGCGCACCGCGCCTTCCAAGTCGAAGGCCGCCGGCCTCTACATGATCTGCACCATGTCCAAGCACGCCGCCGAGGCCAAGGGCTATGCCGACGCCATGATGCTCGACTGGCGTGGCCAGGTCGCCGAAGCGACCGGAGCCAACATCTTCTTCGTCAAGGAGGGCAAGATTCACACACCCAAGCCCGACTGCTTCCTCGACGGCATCACCCGCCGCACGGTCATTGGGCTGGCCAAGGATCGCGGCCTGGAGGTGATTGAACGCGCCATCCTGCCGGAAGAGCTGGAAAGCTTCGAGCAGTGCTTCCTGACCGGGACGGCAGCGGAAGTGACGCCGGTTTCCGAGATCGGGCCTTACCGATTCGAGGTCGGCGAAATAGCCAAGAATCTTATGAATGACTATTCTGCGGCCGTTCAGCCCAAGCACGCGATCGCCGCAGAATAACGAAAGTCACAGCTTTTTTAGGAAGTAGGGGCGGTTTTCGGGCCGCCCCTTTTATTTCAGCGTTTCTGCATTTGACTTTCGTCCAATTCGGCGTCTCATGATGGTGTCGGCCCGGGAGGCTGACAGCTATGGAGGGACTAATCATATGGACATGAACACGCTTCTTCCGATCATCATACAGGTGATTACTGGCGTCATCGGTGGTCAGGCGGTCGGTGCGGCGCTCAAGACGGCGGCGATGGGTCAGCTTCCCAAAATCCTGGGCGGAGCCATTGGCGGCGTCGGCGGTGCGGCGATCCTCGGCAGCCTGCTGGGTGGCGGTGCGGTCGATCCGGCGGCTGCGGCAGCAGCAACGAGCGGTCTCGGCAGCGCGCTGAACCTGCAGAACATCGTCGGCGGCGCCGGCGGCGGCGCGATCTTGACCGCCATTCTCGGCGCGGTCATGGGCGCCATGAAGAAGTAGGCAGGCCGTTTCGGTCTTTTCAAATGGGCGGCTTCGGCCGCCCATTTCCGTTTTCGGAGCTACCGATGTTCGTCTTTCGAGGGTGGACGCCCTTTGTCCGCGCCTCTACATCACCCGTGAACATCGAAAGGACGATCATGGGTCAGCTCAATGCCGGCATCGTGCCGGTCACACCGTTCCAGCAGAATTGCACCATCCTGTTCGACATGGATGACAAGCATGGCGTCGTCGTCGATCCTGGCGGCGATATCGACAAGGTGCTGGCGGTGCTGAAGGACAATGCGATCTCAGCCGGGGCTATCTGGATAACGCATGGCCACATCGACCATGCCGGCGGCGCAATGGAGTTGAAGGAGGCGCTCGGCGTCGAGATCATCGGTCCGCATGAGGCCGACAAGTCGCTGCTCGACAATCTGGAAAACCAGGGCAAGCGCTACGGCATCGCCGGAGCGCGTAACTGCGTGCCCGACCGGTTCCTGGCCGAAGGCGAGACCGTGTCGTTCGGCGGCCATGTGTTCGAGGTGCTGCACTGCCCCGGCCATGCACCAGGTCACGTTGTTTATTACAACCGCGCGGCCAAGTTCGCCCATGTCGGCGACGTGCTGTTCCGCGGCTCGGTCGGCCGCACCGACCTGCCGGGCGGCGACCACGCGGCGCTGATCGCTTCGATCAAGGACAAGCTCCTGCCGCTCGGCGATGACATCGGCTTCATCTGTGGCCACGGTCCCGGCGGACGTTTTGGCGAGGAGAGGCGGACCAACCCTTTTTTGACTTGAACCAGGCTCGGAACCGTAGCTGTTTTCATCAGCCTCAAGCGACCGTTGACATTGTAGGGACCACAACAAAAAAGCGCTGGCCTTGCGGTCAGCGCTTTTCTGTTTTGGGGCAGGGAAGCCCTTGGTTTAATTGGCAGTGCAGAAATGCTGTTCGCCGTCATTGCCGGTGAACGTGCCGGTACGGGAATTGAAGCTGCGGTAGCGGTCCGAGCAGTATTCGTACCAGTCACGCGTCCATGGCTCGGCATAACGATCGGCGTAGACCACTCGCGGCTCCGCATAGTAGCGGCGCACCGGGGCCGGGCGTATCACCACGTCACGATCGTAACCGTCATCGTAGTAGCGGTCAGCGCCGGGCGGCGGCCGGTCATTGGCCAATGCACCACCGATCAGCGCGCCGGCCGCGAGGCCGAGCACGCCGGCGGCAATGGCATCGCCGTTGCCATGATGGCCATGATGACGGCGCCAGTCGCGCGCATTGGCGGCGGGCAAGGCCGTGAGCGTGGTAGCGACCACGGCAGCGGCCAGGACGGCGGTTTTGAAAATTCGGTTCATGTCGATCTCCTTCGTGCCGGCCCGTGTAGTTTCGGGGATGCGGTCCGGCTTTACCGAAGACTAATATGCGACCGTGGCTGAACGGGGGCTGAACGGATTTTTACGTGTCTATTCAAAACAGACGTCAAAAATCATAGGCTCTCAAGGGAGCGATCTGCCTGGGATCGCCGGTTTGAAGCCGGCTCAGCCGACCGACAGGTTGACGGCCTTGGGACCCTTGCCGCGCTTGTCCGGCTCGGTGTCGAACGACACTTTCTGGCCATCCTCGAGACCGGGAAGACCGGACGCCTGCACGGCTGAAATATGGACGAAAACATCCTTCGCTCCATCATCGGGCGTGATGAAGCCGAAGCCCTTGGCATGGTTGAAGAATTTGACGGTGCCGGTCTGCGGCATGGGAAGCTCCTTTGTCCCATAGACTCCAGTCTCGGGCCGGCAAATGCCCGAGTGGAAATTTGTCCTTTATTTTAGCGTCATCGGCAAGGGAAAGTTTTGCGGGCGTCTAAAGCACGTTGCGGCATGCTTTGGGTCTTTGTTTTTATGCAAGTCGTTGCCCAGAACCTGGCGGCTTGGGCGACATCACCGGCCCGCGCCTTCGATAAGGAAAAGGCGCGACGAAGATCGCCGCGCCTTTCAAAATTCAGATCCCTCTCCAAGCCAGGTGCAGGCATGGAGCCTCCGTCGCACGTCCGAGTGACATGCGGCGCGCCGATGGCTCAGGCTGCGCGGAGGTTGACGGCCTTGGGGCCCTTGCCCATGCGGTCCGGCTCGACGTCGAAGGTGACCTTCTGGCCGTCGACGAGCGTGCGCAAGCCGGAGGCTTCGATCGCGGAGATATGGACGAACACATCCTTGGCGCCACCATCGGGCGTGATGAAACCGAAGCCTTTGGTCGCGTTGAAGAATTTAACGGTGCCGGTCTGGGCCATTGGGGAAACTCCTTCACCCGTTCAGTCTTTGGTGGTCCCGCCCGCCGCCTGGCGCAAAGGGCAGTTCCCGGTGGTTGCTTCGGCAGTCATGCATTGGCGCATGGTCAAACCCCCCGCCGAAAACGGGGCCGTCAGAGATTCACAGTATCGGGGAAAGGTCGTCCAAAACGTTCCGCTCTCCGGGTCGCAAATGCCCGAACACGGAATTTATCGCACGGAAACGTGATGGTTGCAAGATACCGCCGCGGGCCGCCACACTGGGCGCATCCCGACGCAAGGATCGACTGACTTGGGCATCGATGGGCTCGGCATAGGCTTGCTTGCCGGTCGGGTCATCGGCCAGAGCCAGCCCACGAATGGGCCAGACATCGGCGGCGCGCTATCCCCCCTTGCGGGCCAGGCGCCGTTGTCGTTTGCGAGGCTCAAACGGGGTTGCATTTGGCAAAGGAATGGCGAGGATCGGTAACCGGGGACCGATCGTGGGAGATCATCATGAAATTTCTGGCGGCAATCTTTTCGCGGCAGGGTTTTGTCATCCTGTTGCTGTCGGCAATTCTTGCCGCCTGCACCGTCGTCGTCGATGAGGGACCAGGGCCGCGCCCGCGTCCGCCACGGCCCGAACCGCAATATTGCAGCAAGCAGTACGAGCCGGTCTGTGCCCGCCGCGGCGGCGACCGCCAGACCTTCGCCAATGCCTGTCTTGCCGACCGGGCCGGCTACCGCATCGTGCGCGACGGCCCGTGCCGCGACGGCGGCGGTGGCGGTGGCGGTGGCGGTGAAGAGCAGACGTTCTGCACCCGCGAATATGCTCCGGTCTGCGGCCGCCGTCATGGCGAGATGCGCACCTTCCCCAATTCCTGCGAAGCCCGCGCCGCGGACTATCGCGTCGTTGGTGACGGGCCGTGCTGAGAACGATGCGCCTTGTTGAGGACGACAGGCGTCAAGCCGTCGGCTTCACCTGGCGACAGTAGGCGATGAACTCGGACGCGGGCATGGGTCTGGCGAAAAGCCAGCCCTGGGCGTAGTCGACGTCGCGCGCCGCGAGGTAGTCGGCTTGCGCCTGCGTTTCCACGCCCTCGGCAACGATCTTCAGCTTTAGTGTCTTGGCCATGTCGATGATATGCGGGGTGACGGAACTGGTGGCGGAATTCGTGCTGATCGTATCGATGAACGATTTGTCGATCTTGAGCGCATCGAGCGGCAGCCCCTCGAGATAGGACAGGCTGGAATAGCCGGTGCCGAAGTCGTCGATTGCCACTGCGTGGCCAAGTTCGCGGGCACGAACGAGCGTCGAGCGGGCCGAGTTGATATCGACGAAACCTCGCTCCGTCGCCTCGAGCCAGATTTGCTGGGGCCGGATCCCGGTGTGCTGCAACGCCTTTTCGATGATAGGCAGGACCCGCGCGGTGCCGACATCGGTTGCGCTGAGATTGATGGCGATGTGAAGCGAGCGGTCGGCGACCAGAAGCCTGTTCAGGTCGAACACAACCATCGCAATGACCTGATCGGTGATCGCCGTGATCAGGCCGCTCTCTTCCGCCAGCGGAATGAAGAGATCGGGCCGGACGAGGGAACCGTTCGGCCGCTTCCAGCGCACCAGCGCTTCCGCCCCGATGCAATTGCCGGTCCTGAGTTCGACGATCGGCTGATAGTGGACGATGAATTCGCGCTTGCGCACGGCGATCTGCAATTCTCCCAAGGGCGAAAGCCGCCTTCGCGACAGCCACACAACCATGCCGATGATGAAGGCGGCCATGAAGGCGCCGAGCGGGAGCAGCAGGAATTGCTGCTGGCGAACGCTGCCCAGGATCTGGCTTGTCGGTTCGGTGGCGACAGCGATCCAGCCCGTCTCGCGCGCGGTGGCAAACAGGAGATCGTCATCGATGCCTTCGCCGGGGCCGGCGACGATCTTCTCGATGCGGGCGGGATCCGGTCCGTTCAGCGCGCCAAGCAGGATGCCCGTTTGCGTCGTCAAAGCGAGCTGGACACCGGGATCGACGATGACGTCGACAAAGCGTACCGGATCGACAAGGACATTGTGGTCCCTGTATTGCAGCGCCATCAGAAAATGGTCCTCGCTCATCACCGGCTGCATGCGGGCGGTGACGGCAATGCCGTCCCTGGTGGTGAAGTCCGGGATGGATTGCGCAACGCGCCCTTCAGTCAGTCCCCAGGAAGAGCATTTGAGCAGGCCATTTTCGAAATAGCCCATCTCTTCGATCGGGCGCGTGTTGATGGTGAGTTGCCGCATGCGGGCTATATGGTCCGCCGAACAGCGGACGCCGGTGAACTGGTCGATCTGCCGCAAGGCGATGGTCGCATCCTTGAGCGAGATGTCGGCCCTGGCGATGGCGCGGCTGGCGAACAACTGCAGCCGCTCATGTTCCTTTTGGACGGCCTGAAGCCAAGCGAGATGAAACATAGCCGCTATCGGTACGATGGCGCCCAGCATGGCCAACACCACCGCCGTCACGATGATGCGCGACCTGTCCATGCGCCTCCTGCCTTCGGGTATGAGCGGCGATCGTGGGTGGTCGCCCGCAAACGTCTCGGCCACCAATCGTGGCAGCGGCCCGGTTCAGGCGGATCTTAGGGCCTCGATCTTACGTGAACTTTAATGGAGTCGTGGGGCAGCACCGCCGCTCTAAACCGGATAGGCGCCGTCGGCCGGGCCGGCGTAAAGCTCGCAGCCATTGTCGTCGCAGATGCGCAGGCGATCGGGGATTTGCGGCATGGCCAGCGTGTGGAACAGCGCGGTGGCGCCCTGCAGCGCGGCGCGCAGGTTCGGCGCCTCCAGTGATACCTTGTCGAGAGTGGCTTTGTCGGCGTCGCGCGACCGGTAGAACTCGATGACGAAATTCAAGCGCGCCTCCGTGGCAGAGCATTGCGCAGGCCTGTCCAGTCAATTCGTCCCCTCACAGAGGGACGACGGAAAGGGCGCACGAGGCGCGCCCTCCAGTTTGTCAGCCCTTCGACTTCGGCTTCAGGCTGCTCTCCGCCTGCTTGACCGAGGAGCCGAACGGGGAGGCGGGCTTGGCCACGACCTTGTCCTTCTTCGGCTTGCGCGTTTCGCGGTTGCTTCGCTGTTGACCTTTGGACATGTCGTGCTCCTACTTCAGTGTTGGCTTGGCGGTGAGGTCTCAGATGAGCGGGTTGCTGGCAACAACGGGGTTGCCGGCAACAACCGGATCTGCCGGTTCGAGATTGTCTTCGGTGGTGACCCGCTCATAGGTCTCCTGCTCGCTGCGGATGCGGTATTGCGGCGAACCATCCTTGACCGGCAGCCTGCTCTTGATCTGGAACAGTTCGGCGGTCTTCTGGACGAGGCCGGTGCGGCTCTTCATGCGCACGGTCTGACCGATCGAAAACTGGTGCGCGGGCGTGTCGGTGCGCGGGCGCGCATTCTGCTGGAAACGGATCATGCTGCATTCTCCCTGTCGCGCTTCAGCGCTGTTTCGAGTTCGAGGTAATCGATGGCGACAAGCTGGCTGGTGGGCGGGTTTTTCGCTGCCCTTGCCGGCAGATGGATGAAAGTGGCGACGCGGCGCCAGGCAAGCCGCGACATGCCCTCGATCAGCTCTTCGTCGTGGTCGATGTCGTAGTCGCCGGCCGGCAGCTGCCCTTCCAGTCCGCCGAGCACGAAAGGTGCGGTGAAGTGCGCGATGGAGTGGGTGGTGCGGTCCGGCATTGTCTTACCTATGCAAAGCAGCGGTCCTGAAAACAAAAAAGCGGGGACGAGCCCCGCGTTCCTATTTCCGGCAGTCGCTGGAAATAAGCCGCTTTCGAGAGCTGCCAGTACATCCGTGGTCAGCGTTCATCGAATTCGGCCGGATCAGATCAATTGCAAATTGGCGGCCGACTCGCGGCCCTTGGTGTCACGCTCCAACTCGAACTGCAGCTTCTGGCCTTCGGCGAGGCCGGGGAAGCCGGCGCGCTCCAGTGCGCTGACATGGACAAAGACGTCCTTGCCGCCATCGGTCGGCTGAATGAAGCCGAAGCCCTTCTGGCCATTGTAGAACTTCACGGTTCCGGTGTTCATGTCGGTCTTTCGAAGAATGAGAATGGTCGCGCGGAGCGAATATGCCGCGCGCCCCGTATCGATGATTTGGAATGAGATTGGCGGGTCGAGAACCTCTGACGCCGCGAGATGCCAATTCTGGCCCAAAGCGATCCTGTACAAATAGGCCTTTGTTGTAATTTAATCAAGGCGTTTTAAAATAAAATTGGGTTTCATTCAAAAAATTGCGCGCTGTAACTATCAGAAAAATGATGATACAAATTCATACAATTCAAAAACTGTTTGAAGCTTAGCGGGAATAATTCTCCCGGTATTTTCATTTTTCTTGTGAATTGAAGAAGGAGACCTCGTGATGTCCGTAAAGACGCCAATAGGCACCCCCGTAACGATCACGCCGGTCGCAAAGCCGGTAATGGCAAAGCCGATGGTTGTCCTGTCGCCGCGGCTGACTGTCAGAAGTGACGAGGCGGCAAAGCGAAGGATCGCCGACACCGATGGAACGGTCCGGCGTGCCAGGCAGGTTGCCGAGACCAATCGCCTGATTTGATCTTTCCGCACCGACGAAAGGACGAGACAGCAGGCGAAGCCTTGAACCTGCGGCGCCGATGGCTTAGATCGCCACAGGCGGACAAAACACGGCAGGTTTCCCATCAACAGAGATCAAAGACGAGCGGCGGGTGCGGGAGCCAGGTCTGGCGCAGGCGGACAGCCGCCGCTGGGCCTCGACCAGTATGTGCAGCAGGCGTTGCAACTGCATCAGGCCGGGCGCCGGCAAGAGGCTGAGACGATCTACCGGCAGGTGCTGGCGCGTCAGCCCAAGCACGCCGCCGCCGCGCATTTCCTGGGACTGCTGCTGCACCAGACCGGGCGCAGCGAAGAAGGGCTGGATCTCATCGAACGGTCGGTGAGCCTGCAGCCGACGAATCCCGATTTCCTCAACAATTTCGGGACGGTGATGCGCGACCTCGGCCGCCCTGCTGCGGCCATCGATTTCTTCCGCGGGGCGGTGGATCTGCGGCCGGACCAGCTCGCGGCGCGCGACAATCTAGGCTCATCGCTGAAGCAGGTCGGCCAGTTCGAAGAGGCCGAAGAGATTTATCGCGGCACGGTTGCACGCAACCCATTTCATGTGCGCGCCCGCATCGGGCTTGCCGAAACCCTGCAGGAAGCCGGGCGGCTGGATGAGGCGCTCGCCGTCTTCCGCGAAGCGCTGACGATCCGGCCCAAGGATGCCGACCTGCTGCACGGGCTCGGCGTCGGGTTGATGGAAAAGGGCAAGCTTGACGAGGCGGCCGACCTGTTCCGGCAGGCGTTGGCGATCAATCCCGCCATGGCCACAGCCTGGCTGATGCTGACGCAGGTCAAGCGCCAGAAGGAGCGCGACAGCGAGCTTGGGGGCATGGAGGCCCAGCATGCCAAGGCGCCGCAGGACAGCCTGGCACGCATGCAGCTGTCTTTCGGACTCGGCAAGGCGAATGACGATCTCAGGGATTATGGCCGGGCCTTCGACTATTTCGCCGAAGGCAATGCGATCCGCCGCAAAGGCATCGACTACGATCAGGCCAGGACGCGGGCCGAGTTCGAGGCGATGAAGGCCACCTTCGATGCCGGCTTCTTCGAGAAGCACAGGCCCAGCTCAATCAGCGACGACACGCCGATCTTCGTCGTCGGCATGCCGCGTTCGGGCACGACGCTGGTCGAGCAGATCATTGCCAGCCATCCGCAGGTCTATGGCGCAGGCGAGCTCAGCATCTTGAAGAAGGCGGTCGGCAGGCAGTTCCCGGCGACCATGCCGGGTGGCTTCCCATGGGGCGTATCGGATACCGGCGATGCGGATTTTGCCGAGGCAGGCCAAGCCTATCTCGACATGCTGCATGCCCGCTATACGAACATGCGTCACGTCACCGACAAAATGCCAGGCAACTTCCTGCTTGTCGGCTTCATCCACATGATGATGCCGAAGGCCAGGATCATCCACTGCGCGCGCGATGCAGCGGCCACCTGCCTGTCGATCTACAAGGTGCATTTCCGCGGCGACAGCCATCGCTATGGCTACGATCTCGGCGAGCTCGCCGACTTCCACAATCTCTACACCGACATCATGAAGCATTGGCACACGGTGCTGCCGGGCGTCGTGCATGATGTACGCTACGAGGATTTTGTCGCCGACCAGGACGGACAGACGCGGGCATTGATCGCTCATCTCGGCCTGCCTTGGGACGATGCGGCACTATCGTTCCACGAAACCGACCGACCGGTTCGCACGGCTTCAGCCGCACAGGTGCGCCAGCCGATGTATCAGGGGTCGGTCGATCTGTGGAAGCGCTATGGAGACCGGCTCAAGCCGTTGCTGGACAAGCTGGATTAGTGCAACGCTATCTAGCTGATCGCGTGGCCTTAGAGATTGGCCTAAGCACCCGCGTCGTCATCCTAGGGGCTTCGCGACGGAGCTTCGCTCCTGCTTCGCCCTAGGATGACGAAGCTGAGGCTTCTTCTAATCGCTACCGGCTGCTCAAAGCTCAATGAATGGCTTGAAGCCACCGAAGATCATGCGCTTGCCGTCGAACGGCATGTCCGCCCAATCGGCCTTCAAGCGCGGGTCGGCCATCACCTTGGCCATGACGGCATCGCGGCTCTCCCGCGACTCATAGACGGCCCAGGCGAAGACGACGATCTCGTCGTCCTTGGCCTGCACGGCACGCGGGAAGGACGTGACCTCGCCATAGGGCACGTCGTCGCCGATGCATTCGACATAGGCGAGCGCGCCATGTTCCCTCCAGATAGGCCCTGCGAGGTTGGCCAGCTTCTTGTAGTCATCGAGTTTTGCCTTGGATACGGCAAGTACGAAACCATCGACATAGGACATTTTGGATCTCCTCCTGGAAGTTCACGGGGCCTCACCGGCGCTGGCCGGTGAGGGGCTCGGGCCATCGGCGGCAGATCAGGCTTTCTTCACCGGCGCGTTCATCGCCCATTCGACGCCGAACGGGTCGCGCATATTGCCCCATTGATCACCCCAGAACATGACCTGGAGCGGCACGGCGACTTCGCAGCCGGCATCGACGGCGCGCTTCCACCAGGCTTCGATATCGTCGCTGCCGAGGTGAAGCTGCATTGTGTAACCCTGCGGCTTGACGGCGGGCATTCCGTTTTCCGGATAGAAATCGGAGAGCATGAGCGTCGAGCCGTTGATGTAGAGGTGAATGTGCATGGTGCGGCCTTTTTCGTCCGCCGGATAGGCAAAGACCTGCTCCGCGCCGAAGGCCTTCTTGTAGAATTCGGCAGCCTTGAAGGCGCCATCCAACTGCAGATAGGGGGTCAATCCGCCGAGCACTTTGGCCGCGGGCTGAACGGGGGTCTGGTCAGTCATTTGTTGTTCCTCTTTGCGTTTGGCGTTGCGAGCCAAAGGACGGATGAGGCGGCGGCGATCCTACATGGCCGGGAGATTTTTTTTGGCCGACCGGCCCTGGACTGGCCAGGCAGCCGGCAGCTGAACGAGAGACGTGAAACGAACTTGCGTCGGCGGCCCCCAATCAGAGCGCAATTCTCGCTGCTCGCGGGCTAGAACAGATGGATCACGCGAACGCCGCTTCAGCCCCGAGATGACAATGATCCTCTACTATCAGACCCATTCACCCTTTGCGCGCAAAGCGCTCGTTTTCGCTCATGAGGCCGGCATTGCCGATCGGCTCGAGGTCATTCATCACGAGACCAGTCCGACCTTGCACAATGCTCGCGTCTACGCCGAAAATCCCCTCGGCAAAGTACCGGTGCTGCTGCGGCCCGACGCGTCGCCGATCTTCGACTCCGATGTCATCTGCGCCTATCTCGACACGCTGCATGACGGCCGCAAGCTGCTGCCGCAAGATGGCGAAGCGCGCTGGCAGGCGTTGCGGCTGCAGTCGGTCGCCCAGGGCCTCGCGCAGACAGGCATCGCTTTGCGCTGGGAGACGGAAAGAAGACCCGAACAGCTGCGTTATAGCGCTCTCGCCGACGGATACCGGGAAAAGATCGAGGCGAGCTACGACTGGATCGAAAGTACGCTGGACGACGAGGCACCGCTCCATGTCGGCCACATCGCCTTGGCCACCACGCTGTCCTGGATGGCGTTCCGACACCTGCCGCCTTTTCGCTCGCGGGCGCGGCTGACGCACTGGTTCGAGGCTTTCGAAAAACGCGTATCGATGCAGGCGACACCGCTTTCAGGCGATACGCATGACTGACTGGCGCCTCGCGAGGTCAGGGGCGGCGGCCGTTCTGCGCGTCGAAGACGTCCGGAAAACCGATATCCTTGCGCAGCGAGGCAGGCAGTGAAAGCAGGATGCGCTCGCTGCGGTGACGAGCGCGCGCTGCCGCATACCGGGTTGCGATGCGACCGATGGATGAAAGAACCGACATGATAATTCTCCCTGGGTTGGCGCCGGCATCATCGTGTCGGCATCCCAAGGACGGGGCTGGCTGAGGCTATCCGACAGACCGTCGAAATTTTTTTATCGTGGCGTCTGATGGTCTATTCGAATGCTGCCGTACGGACCTACGCAACCCTGAGCGTAGGGATCGCTGAAACATCAACCTCACGCTCTGCGTGCCAGGCATCGAAAGCCGCCTGCATTCGAAGCCAGATCGCGGCTCCGTCGCCGAACAGCTTGCCAAGGCGAGCGGCCACAGCCGGTGAAACCGGCTTCTTTTCGCGGATGATGTCATAGAGATGCTGCCGGGAAATCCCGAGCAGATTTGCAATTTCCACCTTGGTCTTGCCAGTTGCCGGGATAATGTCCTCAAGCAGCGCTCCTGGGTGGGAGGGACAACGCTCAATAGGACGCGTCGGCTCGTGCACGGTCATAAGTCGAACTTCTCCAGTCTGGCCGCCTCAGTGATATTGCTCGAAATCGACGCGGGCGGCATCCTTGCCGTCGAACTCGAATGTGATGCACCACGGGCCGTTGACGTGGACCGTGTAGCGGATTGGATCGAAGCCTTTCAGCGGGTGGAAATCGAAGCCGGGAAGGTTCATTTCCTCCGGCTTCTCCGAAGCTTCCAGGCGGTCAAGCCGGACAAGAATGCGCTTGTGCATCTTGGCGTCGATCTTGCCGGTCTTTCCAGTTTGAAAGAGGTCCGACAGCGCCTTGTTCTTGAAGGACTTGATCATCGGTATATGTAAACAGATTGCTTACAAAAAACAAGGTCTGTAAGCAAATAATTTACATGCCAGCCGACTCCGTTGGCCTCATCCTGCCGTTTCAACCACCGAGCGGAAGAAATCCTCCGGGTCTTCGACTTCGGTGAGCTTCCGCTTCTCGATCAGCCAGAAGCGGTTGCCGATGGCGCGGATGAAGGAGCGGTCGTGCGAGGCGAGCACGCAGCTTGCCTGATGTGCCAGCAGTTCCGCTTCCAGCGCTTCCTGGCCGTCGATGTCGAGATGGTTGGTCGGCTCGTCGAGCAGATAGAAGTTGGGATCGGCGAGCCTGAGGGCCAGCATCATCAGCCGCGCCTTCTGGCCGCCGGACAGCACGCCGATCTTTTTCTCCTGCATCTCGATGACCACGCCGGCGCCGGCCAGCAAGGACCGTGCGCGCTGCTCGCCGACATCGTAGCGGCGCGAGACCATCGCCAGCGGCGTGTCGTCGCCGCTGATGCCGGACAGCGCCTGGTCGCTGTAGCCGAGCACGGTCGACGGCGTCACCTTCACATTCCGCAACGTGTCCGGTTCGATGATGGCATTGCGGATCAAGGTGACGAAGCGCGACTTGCCGACGCCATTGCGGCCGAGCAGCACGATGCGGTCGCCCTGGCAGATATGGCGCCTGCCGGTCTGAAACAGCAGTGTGCCGTCGGGTGTTTCGACAGCCGCGTCGTCGAGCGTGATCAGCACTTTGGCGTGAGTGCCGCGATTGGCCAGTTTTATGGCACCCGCCGACTTCTCGCGATGCGCCGGGTTCGCCGCTTCCTCTAGTTTTTCGGCCCGCTGGTTGAGTTGCTTGGTCTTGACCGTCAGCAGATCGCTGCCCGAATTGATGCCGATGTTGTTGAGCTTGGCCGCCTGTCGGCGCAATTGCTGCGCCACCTTCATGTCGCGCTGGAACTTGCGCTCCGTCGAAGCATCGACGTCGTCGAGCGCCTGTCTGGCGCGGGAGTAGGGCAGAGCAAACACCGGCGACTGTTCAGGGCGCAGGAACAGCGTCCGGTTGGTGGTGGCGTCGAGGAAGGCCCGGTCGTGGCTGGCGATGACGACCGGCACTTCGCGCGGCAGCGTGTTCAGCCAAGTTTCGAGCTGGCTGATGCGGGCCAGATCGAGATGGTTGGTCGGTTCGTCGAGCAGCAGCACGTCCGGATCTGTCACCCAGACGCGGGCGATCAGCGCCAGTCTCTGCCAGCCGCCGCTCAGCGCCTGCATTGGCCGCTCGCGCATGGGCTCCGGCACATCGAGTGAATCGAGAACCACGTCGACGCGCCACAGCTCGCTTTCAGCCTGCTCGGGCGGCAAGACGTCGGCCACTACCTGATGGAAGCTGCGGGTGAGAAGGGCCGGGGCAACGGATTGCTCGACATGACCGACGCGCAGGCCGCGCGTGCGGGTGATGTCACCGGAGGTCGGCTCCATCTCGCCGGTCAGGCATTTCAGCAAGGTCGACTTGCCGCGGCCATTGGCGGCGACAATGCCGAGCCGGTCGCCGGAGCCGATGGTGAGGTCGAGATTGGCAAACAGCGGCGCACTCATGGTGACGCCGAGGGATTTGAGGCTGATCAGGGCCATTTTGATTTCTCTGGTCTTGCCGGAGGAAAAGTCCGGTTCAATGCACTTTGACGGTGCGCAGGCTGGCCATCAGGCTCGGCGTTGCAACACCACGAAGGGCAGACCAAAAAATCGAAGCGGGAAAAACCCGGACCGTCCCTGGTCAGCCCTGCAAGCAAGCTCGCAGGGCAGAAATCGGGCCACGCTGACGATGGTGACGATGAAACGTAAACACGTGAGCCCTCCTTTCAAGACGTTCGAGTGTGCGGAGCGATTACACCAAAGGCGAGGCTGGTGGCAAGTGGGCGGTCCAGGAGGGAGCGAAGCGCTGAAGCTGCCAATCTCCCCACTCGTGGGGGAGATCGGCTGCGGCTTGGCCGGCATCTTTCCTTCTACCGGCTTTTCGGTCCGCCGCACGGTCATCTCATCAAGCGAGTTCTTCTTGAACAGCGGCTTGACCGGCTCGCCGGGAATGCCGAAGTCGGAGCCATGTGCCTCTTCGGCCGACTGTTTCTTGAACAGCGAGCGCGACACGGCGCCGGCCGGTGTCGTCATGTCGGTGCCAGGGCCCATATCGTCGATCGAAGGCTTGGCAAACAGCGGCTTCTTTATCGGTACGGCGCCATCGGCGCCCATTTCGTCGAGCGCTGGTTTGCGGAAGAGGTTGGGCCGGGCGGCCCTGGCGGCTTCCTCTGCGGCCTGTGCCGCGTCGAGCTTGCGGAAACGCTCCTGTTCCTCTGCTGTCCGATGTTTGGCCACGCCCTTGTTGTGCTTGCCCTTTTCGCGACCTGAGGCCGGGCTTTCCATATCGGCGTATTTGGCCAGTGGGTCTTCGGAGATGGACAGTTCCATCTCTCGCAGACGCTTGATCTCGTCGCGGATACGAGCCGCCTTCTCGAAGTCGAGATTGGCCGCGGCATCGCGCATCTGCTTTTCCATCGCGTCGAGATGGGCCTTGAGGTTGTTGCCCATCATGGCGCCGGCATTGTCGGTGAACTGCGAAATGTCGGCGCGGACGTGGTCCTTCTCGTAGACCGAATCCAGAATGTCGGAGATGCGCGACTTGACCGATTCCGGCGTGATGCCGTTGGCCTCGTTCCATTCCACCTGCTTTTCGCGGCGGCGGTTGGTTTCGGCCATCGCCCGTTCCATCGAGCCGGTCACCTGGTCGGCATAGAGGATGACCTTGCCGTCGACGTTTCTGGCGGCGCGGCCGATGGTCTGGATCAGCGAGGTTTCCGAGCGCAGAAACCCTTCCTTGTCGGCGTCGAGAATGGCGACGAAGCCGCATTCAGGAATGTCGAGGCCTTCGCGCAGCAGGTTGATGCCGACCAGCACGTCGAAGGCGCCGAGGCGCAGATCGCGCAGGATCTCGATGCGCTCCAGCGTGTCGATGTCGGAGTGCATGTAGCGGACGCGGATGCCTTGCTCATGTAGATATTCGGTCAAATCCTCGGCCATGCGCTTGGTCAGCACCGTGACCAGCGTGCGATAGCCGGCCTTGGTGGTGTCGCGGATTTCGCCGACGACATCGTCGACCTGGGTCTTGGCCGGGCGAACCTCGACCGGCGGATCGATCAGGCCGGTCGGGCGGATGACCTGTTCGGCGAAGACGCCGCCGGCCTGCTCCATTTCCCAGCCGCCAGGGGTCGCCGAGACGGCGACCGAAAGCGGACGCATGGCATCCCATTCCTCGAAGCGCAGCGGCCGGTTGTCCATGCAGGACGGCAGACGGAAGCCGTATTCGGCCAGTGTCGCCTTGCGGCGAAAGTCGCCGCGATACATGCCGCCGATCTGCGGCACGGTGACATGGCTTTCATCGATGAAGACCAGCGCGTTGTCGGGAATGTACTCGAACAGCGTCGGTGGCGGATCACCCGGCTGGCGGCCGGTGAGATAGCGCGAATAGTTCTCGATGCCGGCGCAGGAGCCGGTGGCTTCCAGCATTTCGAGGTCGAAGCGGCAGCGCTGTTCCAGCCGCTGCGCCTCAAGCAGGCGGCCTGCGCGCTCGAGTTCGACCAGCCGGTGCTTGAGCTCTTCCTTGATCGACTTGATCGCCTGGTTCAGCGTCGGGCGCGGCGTCACATAGTGCGAATTGGCGTAAATCTTGACGCTTTTCAGCTCGCCGGTCTTCTGGCCGGTCAGCGGATCGAACTCGGTGATCTGCTCGATCTCGTCGCCGAACATCGAGATGCGCCAGGCGCGGTCTTCCAGGTGGGCGGGGAAGATCTCGATCGTGTCGCCACGCACGCGGAACGAGCCGCGAACGAAATTGATGTCCTGCCGTTTGTACTGCTGGGCGACGAGATCGGCGAGCAGCGCGCGCTGGTCGAGCCGGTCGCCGATCTGCATCTGGAAGGTCATCGCCGTGTAGGTCTCGACCGAGCCGATACCATAGATGCAGGACACCGAGGCGACGATGATGACGTCGTCGCGCTCGAGCAGCGAACGCGTCGCCGAATGGCGCATGCGGTCGATCTGCTCGTTGATCGAGGATTCCTTCTCGATGAAGGTGTCGGTGCGCGGGACGTAGGCTTCCGGCTGGTAATAGTCGTAGTAGGAGACGAAATACTCGACGGCGTTTTCCGGGAAGAATTTCTTGAACTCGGAATAGAGCTGCGCCGCCAGCGTCTTGTTCGGCGCCAGGATCAAGGCAGGGCGCTGCGTCTCCTCGATCACCTTGGCCATAGTGAAGGTTTTTCCGGAGCCGGTGACGCCGAGCAGCACTTGGGTCCGGTCGTTGTTGTCGACGCCTTCGACCAGATCCTTGATCGCGGTCGGCTGATCGCCGGCCGGCTCGAAATCCGAAACCATCTTGATGGCAATGCCGCCTTCGGATTTTTCCGGGCGGGCAGGGCGATGCGGCGTCCACAGCACGCCGTCCTTGTGCAGCGGATTGCCGGATTCGATCAACGCCGACAGTGCCGCCACCGTCGCGGTGACGCTGCCCGAAGCCATGGTCTCGGCGTCCTCCAGCGAGATGTCGAGGCCAGCGACCGGATTGAGGCCGGCTGCCGTGCGCTCCCTGGCTGACGCCGCGCCACCCATCGAGGTGCCGCGCGAACTGCGTCCCGGCGAGCTCGAGCGCTCGGGTATCTTCTTCGACGGCTTCGGCGATTTGCCGCCGTCGCCCTTGCCGACAAGACGTCCTTCGTTTTCGGCTTCCTGCTCGATCTGCTCGGCCCAATCCGCGATCGAACCGGTCAGCCGCGTGCCAGAGAGCTCCGGCTGCGGCATCTCGGCGAAGCCGCCTCTGTGCAGCGGCTCGGAGGCGTCGAGGAAATCGGTCAGCGGGCTGCGCCGCTTCGGCGCGGCGCGGTCGTCGTTCGCCGTCGGCGGCGTTTTCTTATCGGGGGATTTGGCCATGTCCCGAATATGGGATTTCCTGGCCAAAATGGAAAGAGCGCGGTGGGGAGAGGCGTGCCGAACAGCGCTGCTCCTGACAGCAGGCTGTCAGGAGCAGGCGGGAAGGTGCGGCCGAAAGCCTCTTGTCGCTACACGCCCCTGGCGGCTGATGCGACCTGCGTCGCCGACCCGTTCAGGCGCGGCACCACGACAAGGCGTTTGATCTTGCCCTTCTTGTAGGCGGCGAGGAAGCGCGCATAGTCCTTGAAGGCGACGCAACCGCTCGACTGGCCGTAGCGGCCCCGAAGCAGGTACGTATGGGCCAGAAACCCGTCGCGATTGTATTTGTTGCGGCCATCGGCCGGTGTCAGGCGCAAGGCCTCCACACCATGAAAGCGCGACTCGCGCAGCGACAGATTGTAGGTGTTGGGCGGTGTCGGTCCGCGGTTCTTCTGGTCGGCATAACGCGGCTGGTCCGTCATGGCGCCGATGCCAGAATGAGCCTCGAGCCTTGAGCCGTCAGGCATGTAGACGGTGCCGGCGCTGATATCGTAGACGGCGACGCCATTTCCGGCTCCGCTTCTGGATCCCGGCGAGTTGAACAGATTTCTGAACGCCTTGCCAAGGCCGCCCGAAGGCGTGTCGGGCTTAGCATAGGCCAGCACATCGCCGCCATCGGCCGGCCGGCCTTGCCGCGTCGGTTTTGCCGGCTGGGCCTGCTGGACCGTCTCGCGTGCCGGCTTCGATTGCTGGGCGGGCTTGGGCTGCTGAACAGTTTTGGGCTGCTGAACGGGCTTAGGCTGCTGCTGGACGATTTTGGGCTGCGGCGGGTCGAATTGCGGGCGGCGGGTCGGCAACGGCACGTCGTCGGTCAGCGCGTCCGGCAGCGAGGCGGCATCGCCGGGTTGATCCTGCTGGGTTTCGACGGGGGAAACCGCGACATCGGCTGACGATTCCTCGATCGGCAGCGGTGAGGCGAATGCCTCGTCGTCGGCCGGCAACGACTGCACGAGGGCAAGCGCCAACTGCGAATTGTCTGGCGTATCGGATTGGGCAAAATCCATCGGCTGCGGTGCGGTCTGCACGACCACCGAGCCGGTATCCGGCCGGGCGAAACGTTCGGCTGCCGGAACTGGCATGTTATCGGACAGGCTGGCCGTGACCTGGACGGACGGCACCAGCGACGCCTCGGCAATTCGCGGTGCGACGGTGGAGATCACCGGGCGGGTGTTGGCAGTGGCGGCAGGCTTTCCGGCGTTGGCAAAGGCAGCGGCCAGCTTCATCGGCGAAAGCGACGCTTCCATGCGTTCGAAGCGCTCCTGCGCCTTCGACTTCACGGCGGCGGGCGTCGGCTTTGCTTGCGCCACAAGGCGTTCGGACTTTTCCGCCTGCGAGCTTACCCTGGCCAGCTTGAAACAGCTGGCACCGCACTGCACCGAATGATCATGCAGGGCCTGAGTGCCGCCATTGGCATTGGCCAGCACGAAGGGTGCTTTCAAGAAGTGCTGTTTCAGCGGATCGGTAAGTGCGAGCGATCCCGGCATGGACAGCGTCTGGGGCAGGCCAACCGAAGTCGCCGACAGCGAGGCGCCGACGGAACTGAGGCCGGCCATGGTGCCGATCAACCAAAGGCCGATGGCGGTGCTGACGCAAGGCAGCGCGACCCAGCGGGCCACCCGGCCAGCGTTAAAGGAAGAGGAACGCGGAGCATCGACGAACTCGCCGCCTTCGCCCTGTCCCCGGTTTTTTTTATGTGTACTCAACAACGCCATGCAACCAATCTCGCTTCAATCGGTTTCCCCGTACGTGGCCTTGAGAGCCGCGACGACCATTCTGTGAGTGATCCCAGGTGGTCCCCGACGCGTTTGCCGCGTCTGTAGTTGGTTGCCAATTGCTTCAAAATATGGACAAAGTTGGTTAATCAATTCCTCTCAAAACCAACGACGAGATGCGGATTTGGCCCAAATTTGGCTTCGTCCACGGCCAGGAAAGTGGTGTTGTCGCCCTTCCGACCTGGTTTTGCTGCCTGTTTTTGGCGGCCGAGTCAAGCAAAACAGCCACTGCTAATTTCTACGCAGCGCCTTTCCGCGGTATATGCAGCGAACCGGCTACCGGCAGAAACTGCCTACAAAAGGCGCGTGTTCCGGTAAAATTGTTGCCTGCCATGCTGCGATTCCCGCGGGAGGGCGGTCTCAAACAGCCCACCCTCAGTTGAACCACAGCGCAAATGTCAAAAACCCGCCGCCGCCGAACTGGCGCTGGATCTGGTCGAAATCGCTGCTGGTGACGAGCTCGCCGCTTTCGAGGTAGGGCGCGATGGCCGGGCCGGTAATCGACAGCACCAGATCGAAGTTTTTTGGGTCATCGAAGAAGCGCTTCATGTTGATGCCCAGGCCCGTGCCGGCGGTGACGCGGAAATGCGGCAGCAACTTGCGGCCCTCCAGGAGATCTTCGGCCATGGTCAGGGCGGCGAGCCAGGCCTGAACCTGCTCCTCGCCGACTTCGAGGCCGGTGAGCGGGTTCTCGCCCTTCTGCTGCGGTCCAGGCAGCCATTCGCGGTCATTGTCGGTCTCGGCGCGGATCGCCTTCCAGTCCTCGCGCGACAGCCGGATCATTTCCAGCAGGTGGCGGCGCGCCGCTTCCCGGCGCTCCGCTTCGACCACCGGCCAGTTGATGAGATGCACCATCGAGATGAAATCGGCGATGCGCCATTCCGAGGAGAAGATGCTCGAGCCCATGTCGCCTGCCGGCGGCACGAGAATATCCTGCAACGGCAGCTTGGCGCGCGGGAACAGCATGTGGAACGAGCCGTCGAAGGTGCTCCTGAAATCATGCGCAAGCCAGAAATCGGCCTGCGCCATCAGGAACTCGGCATAGCCCTGCAGCCAGTATCCGTCGGCGCGGTCGAAACGGAAAGTGAGCGTGGGAACGGCGTCGTCCGATGTAATGCCGCCGCGTGACAACGCGGCGATGATCGCCGCCATGCTCTCGTCCGGCGCGATGGTGCCGTCCTCGTTGAGGTCTATGCCGGCATGGGTGAGATCGATCACCATGCCGATATCGGCATCGGGCGGCACCGACGCAAACGTCGCCGCGGATTTTTCCAGCCGGTCGCGGAAGCCGACCAGGATGGCGCGGAACTGCTCGTAAGTCAGCGGCTCGGGATTGGGATTGTCGGGCACCGGCAACCGCATCAGTGGCAGCATGAAGGACTGCGGGCTTTCGAAACCATGGCGGTGCAGGCCGGTGGCCAGGATCTCCAATGCGGTGAAGAACTCGCCCGCCCCGGCCGCATAGGCGGATGCCGGGTCGTTTGGCGCGGCGGCCTCCAGCATCGACAGGGCAGCGTCGCGCGCGGCCACGCTCTTCGCCTCGAACAGTCGGGTAGCCGCTTCGGGCATTGCCGCCGACGCGGAAGACAGCGGCAGGAGCAAAATGAAAGCGGTCAGCAGGCCTGCCAGTCGTGTCATCTTTTCCCCCAATATTTGTCGCGCAGCGCAGATATACACCATTTGCAGCGCTGCGCTTCAACCCGCCCGCCGGACGGTCTACACAGGGCAAACAATTGGGCATCGCGTGTCGAATTATCCGTTTTCCTACAAGCTGTCCTGGCTGCCGCGTTTCCTGAAGCCGTCTCTGGCCGGCGACGTGCAAGACTTTGCGCCGATGGCTGGGACGCTTATGGATCCGCCGCCGAGGCAGACAATGCGGCTTGCCTTTGTCGGGGACATCTCGGCGGTGGCCAACCGCAGCGCGCCGGATTGCGATCCGGCGATCAAGGCGCTGCTCGGCGCTGCCGATCTGGTGATCGGCAATTGCGAAAGCCCTGTTGTGGACAGAGCAAGCGCGGCTCTGGGCACGACGCTCGGCACGCATCACGCGATGAGCGAGCGGTTCCTGGCCGAGGCGCTGGCGGCGGCTGGTATTTCACGCGAAAAGCTCTTGTTGTCGCTGGCCAACAATCATGTGCTCGATCAGGGCGTCGCCGGTTTCGACGAGACGGTGGCAGCGTTTCAGCGGCTCGGCATCCGCACGATCGGCCTGGTGGCCAATGGTCCGGTGATGCCTGTCCGGGTCGGACCGCTTGATATCGGCTTTGCCGCCTTCACGCTGTGGCGCAACGCCGATGAAAACCTGTTCACCGGGCGCGTTTCGATGGACAGCGATCCGGCGGGCTGGCCGCGCGCTGGCTTGGATCTTCTCTGCGCCGTGCCGCATTGGGACTGGGAGTTCCGGCATTTTCCGCGCGCCGAGACGCGGGCGCTGGCCAGGCGGCTGGCCGGGCAGGGCGTCGGACTGATCGCCGGCCATCACGCCCATGTCGTGCAGCCGGTGGAAAGGATCGACAAGACGGTGGTCGCTTATGGACTCGGCGATTTCCTCGGCACCGCCTTCGCCCGCCAGCCATGGCCGGGTCGCATCGGTTCTATCCTCACTGTCGATGTCAGTGCCGATGCCGGTACGCGCGGCACGATTGCATCTTACCGGCTGCATCCCTTCATGCGCCTGCGCGCCGGCGACCATGAGCGGCTGGTGTTGGTGGAGGCTTTGGAGGGCCGAGTGCGTGACAAGGTCGAGGGGCGACTGAAAGCGATCTTCCCTTCTCCACCAACCGATCAAGGCGTACCCGCTTAAACGTCTGGCGGCCCCTGCAAAACCGACTATCATGCTCCCGCAGAGGCAGGATTGCGGGGGATAGCGGTGGAAACAGCGGATTTCATGCCGAGCGAAACGGTCATCGCCGGCATCCGGAAAGACATCGCGGCCTATGAAGCGGCGAGGGCGTCGGCGGTCAGGCAGGTGCGCTGGCGGGTGCCGGTGTTCGTCGGCCTGGTGCTGGTGGCCGTGGTGCTGGTCGCCTGGCTGTTCAACAAGGTCGCCGACCCCAACGAGCAATGGGTCTCGACGCCGCATGTGTTCCTGTATGTCATCGGCTTCGCGGCTTCGATCCTGCTCTATTTCCAGGCCAGGAAACCGGCGACGCGGCTGCAGCAATCGTTCCGCGAGACGCTGTTGCCGATCATCTTCGGCTTCATCGCCGACATGCGCTACCAGCTTGGCGTGACGCCGAATTCATTCGACCGGTTGCCGCGCACGGCGGTTGGTCCGTTCAACCGGCAGGCGTTCGACGACATCGTCGCGGGCCGCTACGAAGGGTTTCCGTTCGAGCTCTACGAGGCGCATCTGCGGGAAGGGTCGGGCAAGGGCTCGTCGACGGCCTTTCAGGGCGTCATCGTCGCCTTCGAGACCATCGCGCCGTTCCCCGGCATATTGGTGGCGACGCGCCGGACCAACGCGGTCATCAGTTTCTTTCGCGGCATATTCGCCAGCAAGCTGCAGGAGCTGTCCAGTGGCGACGTGGCGCTCGACGCCGCGTACGAGTTCCGCACCGACAATCTCGGGGCGGCACAGCCACTGGTGAGCGGCCGGCTGGCGCAGGCGCTGAAATGGCTTGGCGAAACCTGGCCGGACGATCCGGCCCGTGTCGCGCTCAACGGCAGCGATGGGTTCCTGCTGTTGCCGCAGACGAAGAATTTCTTCGAGCTGCCGGATATTTCGGTGCCGCTCGATTACACCACGCATGTCGCGCCGATGATATCGGACATGGGCGCGATGCTGGCGACGGCGGCACTTGTGCGCAAGATCGGCGCGAAGGACGAGATCGATTAGTTGGGCCTCGCTGTCAGCAGTCAAAGCCGTATTGGTCGCGCATGGTGTCCGCCTCCTCTTTCGACATTTTGTTGAACATAACGCAGACGGTGAAGCTGCCGACCTGATGGCCGGCGCGCATATAGCCCCAGTCGGAAATATCGTTTCGGGTGAATTCTATATTCTGCCCGAGGACCACATTACGCACTTGCTCCGGCTGGTTCGCCAATATGCCGACAAAGCCTATTTCAGTGCGGCGGAACGGGATGACCCAGAAGTGCTCGCTGACGTTGCCGTCGCGCACCTTGACCTTCAATTTGAACCTGTCGGTGTCGGAGGAAGGAGCCTCGGACAGTGCCAGGAATTCATCCAGGCTGGCGAGCGCCTGCGCTGTCGCTGCCGCCATCTCGGGATCGTCCTCGGTAAACATAATCGTCTTGTCATCGCCCGGATCCGCGCCTTGCGCACAGGCGGACCCCGGCGCAAGCGCCAGCATCAGGGACATCGCGGTCCGGACTGCAAGTTTCATGGAAGGCCCCCTTTCATCGTAACGGCGCACCATCCCGCATCCGTTCCCGATTTGCAACCGGAGCGCGAGTTTCATCCACTTCGGAGCGGCGAGTTGAGCTGATCCATGAAACAAAATGTGTATCGATGACCGGTCGGCAGTCTGTTTCGTGATGCCGCTTGAGACGGATTGCGGCGGCCGCGCCGTGATCGAAACCGCCCGCCACAATCCGGCTAAACGACTCTTTTCGCGGACAGAAGTCCGCTCATTGGGGGAGCCGAAGCGGCCTGAAATGATCTCGGTCGCAGACAATGTGTCGGAATTAAGCCTATGATATTGTTTGCAAAAATTCACCCAACGTGATTTGCGGAGCGAGCGCTTCCGTTCCAGTTTAAGGCCGTCCGGTGCTGTCGTTTCCCAAGGCGGCCCGGAAAAGTGAAACAGCACGGAGTGCACCCCATGAAGAAGACCCTCGCAACCACCGCCGCTCTGCTCGCCTTCCTCGGCACGGCCTATGCCGCGACCGTTCAGGGCACGATCCAGGCCGTCGACCCGACGACCAAGTCGATCACCCTCGACGACGGCAAGATCTACCAGCTGTCACCGGAAGCGACGATCGGGAAATTGAAGGTCGGCGCCAAGGTGGCGGTGACTGTCGATGACAAGACCGGCATCGTGACGTCGATCAAGAAGGCCTCGTAACGCGAGAGCATCGTGCGTCGGCAGACCTGCTGACCGGATTTTTCAAACCCTGTTCCACTCATGGCCGGTCCCTCCGGGGATCGGCCATTTTCATGCCTCGCCCCTCGATGCCGGGCGACCTGGATGAGGTCTTCCGGCTGGACCCCAGGGCCGGCCGGCGGAACGCTGTCCGGCGGCACCGCTATGGTTTTTGCCAAAAAGCCGCGCTATCCCTTGACCAACGGGGGATATTCATGGCCGACGAACAAAAAGGGTTTCGCCTGTCGCGGCGATTGCTGCTGGGTGCGGCTGTCCTAGGTGGCGCGGTGCTGTGGGGCGGCAACACCGTGGCGCGGCTGGCGCGCGCGCCTTCGGGGCCGAAGAACGCCGGACGGATAGCCGATATCGACGGCTTCGCGTTGCCTTTGAAGCCGCTGGACAATGCGCCGGCCTTCGATGCGTCGCTGCCCTGGTCGGCAAAAGGCGGCGAGATCAACGATGCCAGCGGCCTGTCGATGACGCCGGTCTACGGCGTGGTCGAGGTCAGCGAGGACGAGCACATCGCCAATGCGCTGGCCTTCGCGCGTGCCAATGGCCTGAAAGTCTCACTGGCCGCCATCCGCCATTCGATGGGCGGGCATGCCTTCGACGACAACGCGCTGGTACTCGACCTCAGAAAGTTCAACAAGGTGACCGTGGATGCGGCGGCGAAGACCATGACCTTGCAGCCGGGCGCGCGCTGGCACGACATCCAGAACCTTCTGCATCCGCGCTTTGCGGTGAAGGCGATGCAGTCGACCGACATCTTCTCGGTCGGCGGCTCGCTGTCGGTCAATGCGCACGGTATGGACCACCAGGCAGGGTCGGTGGCGGGCTCGATCCGCTCGATGCGAGTGATGCTGGCCGACGGCTCGGTGACGACCTGCTCGCCCACCGAGAACACCGATCTGTTCCGCCACGTCGTCGGCGGCTATGGCCTGTTCGGCGTGGTGCTGGAGGCGACGCTCGATATCGTCGAAAACGCCGTCTACCGGACCTCGCGCGAAATCATCAGATCGGACGATTTTCCGAAATTCTTCGCCGAGGTGCTGGAGCCGAACAAGAATATCGGCCTGTTCTACGGCCATCTGTCGACGGCGCCCGGCAATTTCCTCGAGGATATGATCGTCTACCGTTACGACAAGGTGGCGGAGCAGCCGCCGGCGGATCAGCCTGAGATCGGCGAGCCGGGTTCAGTCGGGCTGAAACGGGTGATCATCAACCTGGCGAAATGGGGCAGCCTGTTCCAGGAGTTGAAGTGGTTCACCGAAAAGACGCTGGAGCCGAAATTCGAAAGCTGCACGGTGGCGCGTACTTCGGCCATGGCCGAGGGCGAGGCCTGTCTCGTCACCCGCAACAACCCGATGCACGATTCGGTGCCCTATCTCTTCAATGATCAAATAGAAGAGACCGACATCCTGCACGAATATTTTATTCCACGTGCCGCCTATGTCGAATTCATCGCGGAAACGCGCGAGATCCTGCGCAACCAGACGCTGCCGGTGCTCAATGCTTCGGTGCGCATCGTCCACAAGGAGGATGTGGCGCTGACCTACGCGCCGGAGCCAGCCTATTCGCTGGTGCTCTACATCAACCAGCCGACCGATGCCGACGGCAATGCCAGGATGCGCGCGCTGACGCGGGCGCTGATCGACGTGACGATCAAGCATGGCGGGCGCTTCTTCCTGCCTTACCAGCTGCATTATACGGCCAGGGAATTGCTCGCCTCCTATCCCGAACTGCCGGCCTTCCTGGCGGCGAAGCGGCAGTATGACCCGACGGAACTGTTTTCCTCGACCTTCTACCGTGCCATCAAGGCGCTGAGCGGGGTGGCGTAGACGTTAGGAGACTTCATGCGCAAGGTATCAGCCGCGGCACTCATCCTCATCGCGCTGTGCGCTGGCCCCGCCGGAGCCGAGGATCTCAAGGCCTTCAAGCTGACCATCGACGGTGTGACGGTCGATATCGATCCCGGCGAGAGCACTGATGTGACGCTACCCGGCGGTAAGCACAGCAAGGTGACGCTCGAGCGCAACGACTTCGCGACCTTCTCCGGCAGCGATTTCTCCTTCGTCCATCCGAGCAATATTTCGGTGACCAAGACCGATCTCGGCGATGATATCACGCAGTATCTAATGGCGTCGGCGCTGGGCACGATCGTCGTCGTGCAGGAATATGGCACGATGAACCCGGTGTCGCTCAACCAGTTGATGCTGCAGGAGATGACCAAGGAATCGGTGCAGGCCGGCGCCAAGCTGACGCAGGAGCCGATGACGCGCAAGCTCGCCGACGGCAAGGAATTGACCGGTATCCGCGCCGAGGTGAAGACACGCACCGACACCGCCGATTTCGAGATCGTCGGCTTCGGCCTGGCCGATCGGGGGCTGCTGTTCATCACCCGCGTTGCCGGCGAGGATGCAGCGACCGAACAGCCGCTTATCGACAAGTTCTGGCAGAGCCTGAAGGTCAAGTTCAGGCCGGACTAGGGTCGTGTCTCAGTTGGGTTTCGGGGGGGAATCCATACTTTTGCATAACGGCGGCTCAAGTTATTCTGACGACCCTGAATTGGAGGTCCTGCAGCATGGCGAAGCTCATTTTCAGAATGAACCAGTCACTCGACGGCTATGTCGACCACCAGAAAATGCCGTCGGGCCCGACAATCTTTCGTCACTGGATAGAGCAAGTGCGCAATGTGAGCGGCAGTGTTTACGGTCGCGGCATGTACGAGGTCATGCGTTATTGGGACGAAGACAGTCCTGAATGGAGCGCGGAGGCGCACGAATTCGCGGCGGCGTGGCGGAGCCAACCGAAGTGGGTTGTGTCGCGCTCGCTGAAGTCGGTCGGCCCCAACGCCACACTTGTCGGGGACAACGTCGAGGCGGTGATAGGTGGGCTTAAGGCTGAGCTCGTCGGGGAGATTTCAGTTTCCGGACCAAACCTGGCACGAAGCCTGACCGATCTTGGTCTTATCGATGAATATCAACTTTACCTCCATCCGTTCGTGCTCGGTCAGGGCAAGCCATTTTTCGCCGGCCCCCGGCCGCCGCTTCGCTTTGTGGCCAGCGATTTGATCGGTGATGACGTAATCAGGTTGACCTATGTTCCTGCCTGATTAAGCGGTCGTCAAACCGAGACGCCAGCAGGACTACAGCCCCTTCGGCACCAAGCCGGCCAGCCAGTTCACGGAGCGTTTCGCGGCATCGGCGGTCGCCGAGGCGGCGCGGCCGAGATCGGTCTTGACCACTGCGTAGCCGTTTTTGGTGCGATAGAGCACGCCGGTTCCGCCATCGACCACCTGTTCATAGGCGACCGGCCGGGCGGCATCCGCTTCCATGGCGGTCGTCGGTGAACCGACCGAAACGCTCGGCCGGTGGCTCAATTCAGGCGGTAGCGGGCTTTCGGTCCTGACAACGCGGCTGGCGGGCTTCAGTTCCGGGCGCGATGCGGTCGCGGCCAGCTGCGAGGAGGACGACGAACCCTTCGTGCGGCAAATGCCGGAGACGAGCGGATAGTTGAAATTGCGCTCGTGCAGCATCTGGCTCTTCATCGCCGCTTCGCACTCGGCGACGGTCGACCACTTGGCCGGCGTCTCGCCGATATATTCGCAAAGCTTGGCGTCGCAGTCGCAGCCGACAATGGTCATGGCGACAAGGGCGGTCTTGATCACGGTCTTGTCCCTTCGAGATGCCCCCCGGCAACCCATCCATTTCTTCCCATTCCTTCGCGCGCGAACAAGGCGGGATTTGGCCGCGATTGTGGAATGGGCGTGGCGGAGCGCAGGAAATGCATAATCCTGGCCGGGCGTGGCCGAAAGGCCTCAGTAGTCGTAGACGTGTTCAAGCCTGGCGCCGGCCTTGATCAGCGCCGGCAGCACGAGATGCAGCTTGCGCACGGCGACGATCATGCCGGTGCGGCGCGTGGATTGATCGGCCGGGAGCGGATAGCTGAACAGGATGCGCATGCCTTCAGGGATGGCGATCGTATCGGTGGAGAGCACCGTGACCATGATCTCGTCATTGCCGCCGATCTCGACGAAGGAGACGCCCTTGTCGATCAGGCGCGGGATCATTTCGGTGAAGACCTGATAGCGCCTGGTGACGAAGATGGTGCCGTCAGCGCCCATGTCGCGTTCGAGCAAGGTGTCGGGCTCGTTGCGGGTGGCTTCGCCGACGGGTCCCTTGGCCCAGACATGGACGTCGAGCAAGGCAGGGTCCATCGTCGCGGCGAGCGCCTTGGTGATCAGGTCGGCATAGCCCTGCTTGATGGTGTCGGCGAGGCCGAACGCCAGCTTGCGTTCGCTGGTCCGGATCGAGCTGTCTCCCGGCGCCGGCTGCACGGCAAACAGGCCGGCGCGCTTCTCGGCATAGGGGAACTGATACCAGGGCACCTGGTCGAGAAACCCTGCATAGTCCGCCGCCAGCTTGGCCTGATAGATGTCGGCGGCGGTGCGCTTGGCCGTCGTCGCCTCGGTGATGCGGCCGACCGTGTTCTCATAGGCCCACTGCAATATATGCTCGATCGAGTGGCTGGTGCCGATGATGACCAGCATCTGGTGGTTGGCGTAGTTGAACTTGTAGGCAGAACTGGCGCGGATGACCATGGCGTAGTCCTGCCAGAAGCGGCCGACATAGGACCAGTAGGGAAAGCCGCTCGGCTGGTCCTTGTCGACGAAGCCGGCATATTCGCGCGCGGCGTAGACGATCGCCCATTCCGGATAGGTGAGGAAGGTCGATTCCTCCGGCCGCTGGTAGCCGAGGATCTCGGCGCGGACCTTGTCGGCCAGCGCCTTGGGCGGGGCGCCGTCGGCAATGCCGGGCAGCGGCGTCTTGTCGAGCGACGACGTCGTCAGGAAGCCGTAGCTCAGCCCGGCGATCGGGATGAGGATGACGATGACGATCACCCACAGGATCGTCTTGATGATGCGCTTCAGCCAGCGGAACAGGAACATGCCAGATCAGGCCGTGGCGAAGTGTTCGTGTATGCGCCTGGCCAGCCGGAAACCGACATAGACGGCGAAGCCACCGATGACCAGGTGCGGCAGGTTGGCGAAGAAGCGGGCCGGGAATTCGATATCGTTGAGGGAGCGGAAGCCGTTGATGAAGATGCCGGCATCGAGGCAGCCGGAACCGGTGACCAGACCGAGCACGCCGTCGAACAGGTAGACCGAACCGAACAACTTGAAATAGAACACCGCCTGGCGGTGCGAGATGAAGGCGGCGGCCAGCGCCCAGACGCCGGAGAAGGCGTGCAGCAGGTCGTCATACCATTGCAGCGAAAACAGACCGAACAGATTGCCGCCAGCGTCATTGAACGCGGGTATGTAGCCAATGGCGACGACGCCGAAAAACAGGAAAGCATAGGCGACGGCAAGCTTCTGGATCAGCGTCATGAAGTATCCCCCCTCTACGAGTCCGCTTTGCAAACAGACTCTGACGACGCAGCGATACTAACCGATTTTAGGGCGCGGTGAAGCGGCGCCCGCGAGATCGCCGGCGAAGGATATCGAGGGGCAAAAAGACAGTCGGCGCCGGGATTTCTCCCAGCGCCTCCCTGTCAGATCAGGACACGGTCGCGGCAGCAACTTCCGTAAAGTCGTCGCGCCTTGCCGGCCTTGATTTTGACGGTCCTGCCAGTCCGCCGCCCGAGAGCAGCGTCCGTTCGGGACCACGCTGGTTTCCACCCTTGCGGGCTTTGCCCTGCGCACCATCGAAGGTTTCTGCCGTCCTTCATGGCAGCATCGGTCCGCCGTCGGCGTTGGCACGCTTTCCGCGGCCCCGTAGGTCTCGGCTCCGTCCCTCGAAACAGGCAAGCCTGCTCTCGCTTCGGGCCGTACGGGCCTCAGGAAATCCGCCTTTCACTTCGCCTTTCGGCTTGATGATCGGTAGCCGCCTGAGATGGGTTTAACCTACGCCGGGTAAGGGTCCTGGGGAATGGCCGGAGGCCTGTGGATAACGGGATTATCGGGGATCAAGCTGGGGTAACGAAATTTTCCTGTCCGCCACGATGGGCGTCATCGGCGGACATTCGGCCTTGCTCTGCGGGCGGGTGCAGTCTTCAATGCCGGCAAAGGATTCGAGGCGCCGAGCGCCTCGATCCTTGCGGGAGGGTTGCTTGAAAGTCGGAGTGGTTCTCAACCCGATTGCCGGTGGGGGCCGGCTGAAACGGCATTGGCCTGATGTCGCCGTGTCGCTGAAAAAGCATTTTGGCGAATTCGAGCTGCGCGAAACGCAGGCGGAAGGTGACGCCGAAAGGCTGGCAATCGATCTCGCGATGATTGGCTTCGACCTGGTGATTGCGGCCGGCGGCGACGGCACTGCCAGCGAAGTGGCCGATGGACTGCTGCAGGCGTTCCAGGAAAGCGGCCGGACCACCGAGCTCGGCCTCTTGCCGTGCGGCACCGGCATCGATTTCGCGCGCGGGCTCGGCCTGCCGAAAGAGGTGGATGCCGTGCTGAAGCGGTTGGCCGAAGCCAAGGGTCGCAAGGTCGATGCCGGGCGCATCTGCTACATCGACGATCACGGCGCGCTGGCCAGCCGGCATTTCATCAACATCGCCAGCCTGGGGCTTTCCGGCGCCACTGACCGCGCCGTCAATGCCGACAAGCGCAAGGGCAGGATGTCGGCCAAGGCGCTTTTCCTGTGGCGCACCGTGGTCGAGTTCATCCGCTACCGCTTCCAGGACGTCAGGATCACGGTCGACGACGGCGCGCCCGTCGAAGCGCGCATGGCGCTGGTGGCGGTCGCCAACGGAAAATTCTTCGGCGGCGGCATGATGATCGCGCCGGATGCGGAACTGACCGACGGGCAGTTCGACATCGTCATCCTGCGCGCCGCCGGCAAGCTGAAGCTAATCTGGGACATCCGGCTGCTCTATGGCGGCCGGCACCGCAACCATCCAGCGATCACCATCTTGCGCGGCAGGAAAGTCGTGGTCGAACCGCTCGGCGATGTCGAGAAGAACGGCGCGCTGGTCGACATAGACGGCGAGTCGCCGGGACGCATACCCGCGACCTTCGAGATCCTGCCGGGTGCGTTGACGCTCAGATACTGAATCAAGCCGTTGACGGATTGATTCAGATGAATCCGCCGATCCAGCCAACTCGCTGAAATCGCTTAATATCCAGCCGGCGTTAGAGTTCGAGCTTGGCCGGGAAACCAGGTGCGCGCAGGTCGGTGCCGACGGCATCTTCCAACAGTTTGACGATCTGGGTCGACCAGGCGCCGCCGCCATAGGCGGCCTTGCCTTGCTGAAAAATCGCGTTGACGCGCGACGCCAGCTCAAGCGGCACGCCTGACTGTTCGCCCATGGCGAGCGCGAAGCTGAGGTCCTTCAGCGCCAGATCCATGGTGAAGCCGATATCGTAGGAGCCGTTGAGAATGAGCTGGCTTTCGGTATCGTGGACGAAGCTGTTGCCTGAGGAGGCTGATATGGCGTGGTAGGCTTGGGCGAGGTCGAGCCCGCCTCGCTTGGCCAGCATCAGCGCTTCGCCGGCGGCGACGAGATGGATGAAGGCGAGCATGTTGGTGATCACCTTGATCACCGCCGCCGAGCCGACCGGACCCATCAGGAACGATTTCGCGCACATGGCTTCAATCGCCGGTCGATGACGCTCATAGAGTGCGGCGTCGCCACCGACCAGCGCGGTGATTTTCCCGGCCGCCGCCAGATGCACGCCGCCGGTGACCGGGCATTCCAGCGTCTCGATGCCTTTGGCCGAGGCGAAGGCCGCGAGGCGGAGAATCTCGTCGCGGCCGTTGGTCGACATCTCGATCCAGGTGCCGCCTGTGGGCAGGCCCTCCAGCAGACCATCGGCGCCCGCCAGCACGGCTTCGCTGACCTTCGGAGAGGGCAGGCAGGAGATGGCGTTGCCGGCCCGTGCGGCGGCCTCGGCGGGGCTGCTTGCCGCTGTGGCCCCGAGCGCCACCAGGCGCTCGACGGCGGTGGGATCACGGTCGAAGACGGTGACGGCAAAGCCGTTGCGGATCAGGCTGGCGGCAAGGTTGCCGCCGAGATGGCCAAGACCGATGAAGGCGTAGCTTTCGCTCACGGCATCAACGGCGTCTGCATCATCTGCAGATGCAATTCCTTGCCCGTATAGGGATGTGCGTCGCAGACCGCTTCGTTGAGCTCGACGCCGAGGCCGGGCTCCTTCGACGGGATGATTTTGCCGTCCTGCCACTCGATCTTCTTCTTCAGCAGCGTGGCGTGGAAACCGTCCCACTGCTTCAGCGATTCGAGGATGAGGAAGTTGGGCAGCGTTACCGCCAGCTGGATGTTGGCGGCACCGACGATCGGTCCGCAATAGCAATGCGGCGCGATCTGGATGTGGTAGGCCTCGGCCATGGCGGCGATCTTCTTGGTTTCGAGAATGCCGCCGGAGCGGCCGAGGTCCGGCTGAAGGATGGTCGCGGCGCGGTTTTCGATGACACGGGCGAATTCGAACTTGGTCGTCAGCCGCTCGCCGGTGGCGATCGGGATCGAGGTCGCGCGGGCCACTTGGGCCATGACCTCAGGCATGTCCGGCGGCACCGGCTCCTCGAACCACAAGGGATCGTAGGGCTCGATGGCGCGCGCCATGCGCAGCGCGCCGGACGCCGTGAACTGGCCGTGCGTGCCGAACAGGATGTCGGCGCGGGTGCCGACCGCCTCGCGGATCGCCTTGATCATGCGGGTGGACAGGTCGATATCGACGAGGCGCGGCTGATGGCCGTCGAAGGCGGTGTAGGGGCCGGCCGGGTCGAGCTTGACGGCATTGAAACCCTGCTCGACATATTCGAGCGCACAGGCAGCGGCGAGATCTGGATCGTTGTAGACGTTCTTGCCGTGCGCGTCCTCGGAGTGGACGCTGCCGCTGTGCGGATAGAGATAGGTGTAGGAGCGCAGCGTCTCGTGCACCTGTCCGCCGAGCAGTTTGTAGACCGGCTTGTCGGCTTCCTTGCCGATGATGTCCCAGCAGGCCATTTCCAGCGCCGAGAAGCAGCCCATGCCCGACACGTCGGGGCGCTGGGTGAAGCCGGAGGAATAGGCGCGGCGGAAGAAGTTCTCGATGTCGTGCGGATCGCGGCCGATGAGATAGCGCTCGGCCATGTCCTCGACCATCCGGGCGGTCACATGGGCCGAGAAGGTGGCGTTGTAGGCCTCGCCATAGCCGACCACGCCACCATCGGTGGTCAGCTTGACGAAGATGAAATACTTGCCGCCGATGCCGGGCGGCGGATTGCCGACAACCCAGGTCTTGACGTCGGTGATCTTCATTCTTGGTCCTCCAGAACCAATTCGGCGCCTTTCCAACCGGTCATGATCGAGGCGGCGTTGGTGTTGCCAGTGATGTTGTCGGGAAAGATCGAGGCATCGATGACGCGCAAACCTTCCAGACCATGCACCTTGAGGCGGGGGTCGACGACGGCGCGCGCGGGATCCGGCCCCATGCGGCAGGTCGAGACCGGGTGATAGACGGTCCCCGAGCGCTTCCTGAAATCCTGGACCAGATCGGCGTCCGAGGTGATCGACGGGCCGGGCAACACCTCTTCCTCGATGATCTCGGCCATGGCGGGCATCGAGGCGATCTTGCGCACGAATTTCACCGCCGCCAGCATCTCCTCGACATCGGCATTGGTGGAGTAGGCATTGGCCGTTATCTTGGGGTAGTCGCGTGGGTTGGCCGAGCGGATCATGATCTCTCCACGGCTCGACGGCCGGCAGTTGGACAGGCCGATGGAAAAGCCCGGCCATGGGTCGGGCGTCAGGATGGGGCGCTCGCCGCTCTTGGGAATGACGGTCGAGAAGGCCTGGAAATAGAGCTGCATGTTGGGCCGCGTTGCCGCAGGGTCGGTGCGAAAGAAGCCGCCGGCATTGTTCATCGACAGCGACAGCGGGCCGGAGCGGGTGAGGATGTACTGCATGCCGACCAGCAGCTTGCCCCACCAGGGACGCAGCGTCTGGTTGAGCGTCGGCAGCCGGCCCTTGAAGGTGTAGTTGATGCCGACATGGTCCTGCAGATGCGCGCCGACATTTTCGTTGGCATGGACGACGGGAATGCCCAGGCCCTTCAGTAGCGCGGAAGGGCCGACGCCGGACAGTTGCAGCAATTGCGGCGAGTTGATCGAACCGCCCGACAGGATGATTTCGCGGCCGGCACGCGCCGTCTTCATCTCGCCGTTCTGCTGGTATTCGACGCCGACGGCACGCTTGCCCTCGAACAGGATTTTTGTCGCCAGCGCCTTCATCTCGACGCGGACATTCCCGCGCTTCATCGCCGGGCGCAGGAAAGCGCGCGCCGCCGACATGCGGCGGCCATTTCGGGTCGAGATCTGGTAGATGCCGACGCCTTCCTGGGCGGCGCCGTTGAAATCCGGGTTGAGCGGCAGGCCTGCCTGCTGGCCGGCGGCGAGATAGCGTTTGGTCAGCGGATGGACTGCGTCCGAACAGTCGGTGACATGCAGCGGGCCGCCCGTGCCGCGCCATCGGTCGGCACCGGCCTGGTTGTCCTCGAGCGCCTTGAAGGCGGGAAGCAGATCGTCATAGCCCCAGCCGGGATTGCCGGCGGCGGCCCAGGCATCGAAATCCTCGCGGGCGCCCCTGATCCAGACCATGGCGTTGATCGAGCTTGAACCGCCGAGCAGCATGCCGCGCGGCCAGTGGTCGGTATTGCCGGCGAGGCCCGGATCCGGCTCGGCCTTGTAGTTCCAGTTGACGGCAGGATCGAAGAAGGTCTTGCCGTAGCCGAGCGGCATCTGCACGTAGAAGCGGCGGTCGCTGCCGCCGGCCTCCAGCACCAGCACCGAGAAGCGTCCCGAGGCCGAGAGTTTTTCGGCCAGGACCGAGCCGGCCGAGCCGGAGCCGACGATGATGAAATCATAGGTCTGCATGATGATGCGGGCGGCTCCGGAAAATTGGCTGCAGCCTAGACGCGACGGCATTCCGAAGTCGCCGCGCCATCCGGCATCAGTTGTGAAAAAAGCGACCGCCGAACTGGCCTAGTTTACGGGGATTCCCGACAATCGCGCTTGATATGCACCGGGGCGACAGCTTATGCGATGGGATCGGCCACTCTGCGGAAGGCAGGAAATCATATGCGGACCCTTCCTGACGCGTTCATTCCCGAACTGCCGGGCCACTACAGCGGCAAGGTCCGCGAGAACTACGACCTTGCGGATGGCCGGCGCATCATCATCGCCACCGACCGGCTCAGTGCCTTCGACACCATCCTGACGTCGATCCCCTACAAGGGCGAGATCCTTACTCAGACGGCGCGTTACTGGTTCGAGGAAACCGCCGACATCTGCCCGAACCATGTTCTCGAATACCCCGACCCGAACGTCGTCGTCGGCACAAGGCTCGACATCCTGCCGATCGAGATCGTCGTGCGCGGTTATCTGGCGGGCACCACCAGCACCTCGATCCTGACGCGCTACAAGCGCGGTGACCGCGACATGTACGGCATCCGCCTGCCGGACGGCCTGCGCGACAATGAAAAGCTGGCGGAGCCGATCATCACGCCGACCAGCAAGGCCGCGCATGGCGGCCATGACGAACCGCTGTCCAAAGCGGAGATTCTCGAGCAGGGTCTTCTCACGCAGGCGCAGTGGGATACCGTATCGGACTACGCCTTGCGGCTGTTCGCCCGCGGCCAGCAGCGCGCCGCCGAACGCGGCCTGATCCTGGCCGATACAAAATACGAATTCGGCACCGACAAGAACGGGACCATCATTCTTGCCGATGAAATCCACACCCCGGACAGCAGCCGGTACTGGATCGCATCGAGCTACGGACAGGCGCTCGCCAGCGGCAGCCGGCCGGAGAGTTTTGACAAGGATTTCATCCGCTCCTGGGTCTCGGCCAGATGCGATCCTTACAAGGACCCGATTCCAGAGATACCCGACGAGATCGTCGAACAGGCTTCGCGGGTCTATGCGCAGGCCTATGAGGCGATCACCGGCAAGGAATTTTCTCCAGACCTTTCCGGGGACAGTGTGCTCGATCGTATTCGCACGAACCTCAGGCGCTATTTCTGATCGACCTTCGCCGGGTGATGCGAATTGCCGTCTTCCACCCATCGCCATGCCAGAGCCCACCAACTCGGGTTAACGGAGCCTTCGCCGGGCGTTGGCTGACGGTTGCATCAAACGAAAAACCCGCCTGTGCGGCGGGTCACTGGCGCAAATCAGCACCATAGGCAAAAATGTACCATAGCTGAGGTCACTGAGTCAAGAAAAAATTCCTATTGTGAAAAGCTACCGGCAAAAAAGCTGCCGACACCGCGACCCGGCTGTCGCAGGTCTTTTGTCAGTTCGGAGTCTCGTGGCCATGCCGTGGCGCGTTGACCTTCAGGCGCCGTGACGATACGGGATCGAGGGCAGCCGGTCTCGAAGGATTTCTCGCATGGTGCACTACGCTGAAGGACGGCCGCTTGGCGATCTGACGCTGCGCACCCTGGCCATGCCTTCGGATGCCAATGCGGCCGGCGACATTTTCGGCGGCTGGGTGATGGCGCAGATGGACCTCGCCTGCGGCATCCGTGCCGCCGAGCGCGCCAAGGGCCGCGTGGTGACGGCTGCGGTGAAAGAGATGTCCTTCGCCAAGCCGATGAAGATCGGCGACACGCTGTGCATCTACACCCATGTCGAACGCGTCGGCCGCACCTCGATGACGCTCAAGGTCGAGGCCTGGGCGCAGCGCTACCTCTCCGACCTGATGGAAAAGGTCACCCATGCCGATTTCGTCATGGTGGCGCTGGATGGCGAGGGCAAGCCGAAAGCGGTTCCTGCCGAAGGCTGACGCGAGCCGTTTTTCCCACGCTTGGTCATTTGTAACAGTGCCCCGCCTGGAGACCCGTTTCGCGACATCCGATGGTTGCCTCCAAGCCTGATCCTGCTGCAATCGGAGGAGAGACAATGCGTCAACATCTGCTGAACGGTTGGCTCGTGGCAGCCCTGGTCGCGACGACATGCCTGCTCGGCGTGACCGCTTACGCGGAGGTGAAGGAAGATATCTCGCGCAGTGCCTGCACGCATGGGGAACAGGCTCCCGGCGAGCAGGGCGCACGGTGTGATACCTGTGCCGCCGCGCGATGCGATGTCCGCACATCAGGAGCCTGAGCGGCAGCCGTCAGGGGACTGCATGAGCGGCAATCCACCAGCCAAAACGGCCCGTGCATTCGGGCAACGACCCGCGCAGCCCAGATAGAATCTCCGATCAGACAAGCCGAAGGTGGTGTGTGCCTAATCCCTTGCGGCGCAAGGGTTTCAGGCGTGCGTGACGTCGAATTTTTCGCGCGCCGCCTTGACGCGCATGGTGTTCGCGCGCGCCCATTCGCTCAGTGCGCTGACGGGGATCAGCAGCTCGTGGCCGAGCTCGGTCAGCTCATAATCGACGCGCGGCGGAATGGTTGGAAACACGGTGCGGGTGACGAAGCCGTCACGCTCCAGGCCGCGCAAGGTGGTGGTCAGCATTTTCTGCGAGATGCCGCCGACGGCGGCGCGCAATTCATTGAAACGCATCGGTCCGTCGCCCAGCTTGCCGACGACCAGAACAGTCCATTTGTCGCCGACGCGCTGCAGGATTTCCGAGATGGCGCGGCAGTCTTCGGAGCGGTGTGGGTGCCTCGGTAACAAAAAAGTGCCTTCTTGTGCATCGCGTTTGCAGTATCTCATATAGCGCAGGTATCCAAATGATACCAGTACTTCGTGCAAGGAGAGCCCTTATGTCCAAACCCAAAATTGCCATCGTCGTCGGATCGACGCGCGCCGCTCGTTTCGCCGATGTGCCAACCCAGTGGATCGCCAAAATCGCCAAGTCGCATGCCGACATCGATGTCGAGATCGTCGACCTGCGCGACTTCCCGCTGCCGTTCTTCGACGAGGTCGCATCCTCCGCCTGGGCGCCGTCGCAGAACGAAGTGGCACAGCGCTGGCAGAAGAAGGTCGCCGAATTCGACGGCTTCATCTTCACCGCCGCCGAATACAATCATGGCCCGACGGCCGTGCTGAAGAACGCCATCGACTACGCCGCCAATGAATGGAACAAGAAGCCGGCCGGCTTCGTCGGTTATGGCAGCGTCGGCGGCTCGCGTGCCGTCGAACAGCTTAGACTGTATGCCGTCGAATTGCAGATGGCGCCGGTCAAGTCGGCCGTCCATATCGCCTGGGGCGATTTCCTCGCCGTCCGCCAGGGCGAGAAGAAGCTGGAAGACCTGGAGCATCTGAACCAGGCCGCCACGGCGCTGGTCAACGATGTTGCGTGGTGGGCCAAGGTTCTCAAGGCAGCGCGTCAGGCCGACGCCGTTGCCGAGGAAGTCAAGGCGGCCTGACCGCCAATTCGAATTATCCTCCCAAGGATCCGGGGGCGGCGTCTTGCGCCGCCCTTTTTCAATTATAGCGGCTCGAATTGAAAGCTGGCGCCGGATCGGACGACGCGGCCGACACCGGGCGAATCCAGATGCGCGCCGGCGACGAAACAATGATCGTCGGCTGCAAGCGCCAGCAACCGCAACCGGCTTTCGCGCGCCTGGTCCTGATCGGCGTCGAATTCCCATGTCACCTCAGGTCGATCGAACTGAAGCGATGGGACGTGAACGGTGTCGCCCCAGATCAAAATGCGTTCGCCGCCGGCAGAAACACGAAAGCAGCTGTGTCCCGCTTCATGGCCATGAGCGCCGACAATGTCGACATGTGTCCCGATACGGTCTCCGGCTTCGAAGGGTTCCGCCGTGCCGTGAAATCGTTCGAGCCGCGCTTCGGCGCGAAAAAAGCCGAGTTCTTCCCCGGGAACGAGCAAGCGCGCCAGACGCGGGAAAGCGTCGCGGCCGTCGGCAAGCACAAGACCATGGATGTGGTCGAGATGCGTGTGGGTGAAGCAGACGGTACGGACTCGTCCTGCATCGATGCCAGCTTCGTCCAGCGCCTCGGGAAGTCGGCCCATGGTGGGATGCCAGGCGTTCGAGGCGCCGGTATCGATCAAGATGATCCCGTTTCCATCGTCAATCGCGAAGGCGTTGACGGAAAGCCTGAGTTGACCACCAACCAACGCGACTTGTTTCGGTAATTCATCGCCAAATGGCTTGTCGCCGCGTTGCCGAAGCCGTCCGATCGGCATGTCGACATAGCCATCGCGCAAGGAGGTGATGCGCAAGTCACCAAGATCGTAGGTCTGATAAAGGTCGCCCGAAGCTATGCGGTGCATTTTCCGATCCGTTCTGTGGACAAATCGACGGTCTGGCAGCCCGCGTCGGCAACTCACCCGTCAAATTCGATTTATGCCATGTGGGCGTGCGTCGCCTGCCGTGGCCGGATGATGCAGTCGGCGAGGCGGTCCGCCTCGTTTAACTCGTCGGCATGATGCTGGCCCCATTGGCAGAGCGCCAGCAGGATCGGCTCGAGGCTGAGGCCGAGGCGCGTCGCCGAATATTCGACGCGCGATGGCACTTCGGCGAAGATTTCACGGCTGACCAGGCCGTGCTCTTCCATTTCGCGCAGCTGCTGGATCAGCACTTTCTGGGTGATGCCCGGCATCAGCGTCTTGAGCGCCGACAGGCGCCGGGGACCATCGAAGAGATGGTAGAGGATAACCGCCTTCCAGCGACCGGCGATCACTTTCAGCGCCCGTTCCGCCGGCAGCATCGGCAGTCTTTTGATCGGCATTCTCTTGGAATCTGGCATGGTCACCTCCTGGTCAGCAGGGGACAAATGAGTGTGTAGTCGAGGCTCCGCAGATAGTGGCAAACCGCTGCCGATGCCAGTGCGATCGGAGTTTGCGATGAAAGCCATTCAACTTAACCGCTTCGGTGGTCCCGAGGTGCTGGAGGTGGTCGATCTGCCGGCGCCGGTGCCGCAGTCCGGCGAGGTGCTGATCCGTGTCCACGCCGCCGGGATCAACTTCTTCGAAGTGCTGATGCGCGCGAACCGCTACGCGGTGACGCCGCAACTGCCGATGATCCCGGGCGTCGAGGCGGCGGGTGTCGTCGAGGCCGTCGGGCAAGGTGTGGATGCGCAATTGCTGGGTCGCCGCGTGGCCGCGCCTTTGTTCATGTCGCAGCGTCCCCACAGCGGCTATGCGGAGCAGGTGACGATGTCAGCCGATCTCGTCGTGCCGCTGCCGGATGCGCTGCCGTTCGAGGCTGCCACGGCGCTGATGGTGCAGGGGCTGACGGCCCTTCATCTGCTTCGGCAAAGCCCGCCCGATGACAAGGCGGTGCTGGTGCCGGCCGCATCGGGCGGTGTGGGAACGCTGCTTGTCCAACTGGCCAGGCTGAAGGGCGCACGCCAGGTGATCGCAGCCGCCGGCGGCAAGGCAAAGCTGGATTTCGTCTTGTCGCTCGGCGCCGATGCCGCAGTCGACTATACCAAGCCGGACTGGCCCGCTCGCGTCCGCGACCTCACCGGCGGGGAGGGCGCCAACATCATCTACGACACAGTCGGCGGTGCGCAGACCGCTGCCTTGCTTGAGGCCTTGGCGCCTGGCGGCGAACTGGTGTTTGCTGCGCTCGGGCGCTTTGGCCTCGCTGCCTCCGATCTGGAGCAGTTGATCGGCCGCAACCAGTCACTCAGGGGTTTCGCGCTGCTGCCGCTGCTGTCTGCCGACGTGCTGAAAGCCAGCCTGTCCGAACTGTTCCAAATGGCGGCAGGCGGCCAACTGCAGGTCACGATCGGCGGCAGATTCCGGCTCGACCAGGCCGGGGAAGCGCACCGGTTGCTGGATGAGCGCCGGTCGACCGGGAAGGTGGTACTGACACCCTGATATGGCGATAGCCGCGAACACGACGCCAATCGGGGTTGGACTGCTACATCGACGGGACTGCCATCTGGTCGCGCCCTGTGGCCTGATATATCCGGCTGCAATCCGTCACATGAGTGAAGCCGTGAAGACATCCAGCCTGACCGGCGCCGTTTCCCCGATGATCCCGGTGCTCGTTTGCGCGCTTGCGATCTTCCTGCTGTCCGGGATGGATGCGGCGATGAAGATCCTGGTCATCGCGGTCGGCGTCTACAACACCTTGCTGTGGCGCAGCATGGTCGCGACCGTGGTCGCGGGCGTGGCCTGGTTGGCGGGACCGCGCCTAACGCCAACCGTTCCGGTGCTGAGGCTGCATGCGCTGCGTGCCGCGATTGTCGGCATCGTCCTGATATCCTTCTTCTGGGGCTTGGCCAGGCTGCCGCTCGCGGAGGCGATCGGGCTCAGTTTCGTGGCGCCCTTGTTTGCCCTGTTTCTCGCCGCGCTGCTGCTGGGCGAACGGATCCGGCGCCAGGCTGTGTGGGCATCTTTGGCCGGCATTGCCGGTGTCGCCATCATCATGGCCGGCCAGTTCGGGAAGGCAGACTATTCGCAAGATGCCATGCTCGGCACGGCAGCGGTGCTCGTGTCGACGGTGTTCTACGGCTACAATCTGATCCTCGCCCGGCAACAGGCGCAGTTGGCCAAGCCCATCGAGATCATGCTGTTCCAGAACCTTTGCGTTGCCATCCTCCTCGGTCTCGCAGCACCCTGGCTTGCCGTCGCCCTACCGAGCAATCTTTGGCTTCCTTTGGCCGGGGTGACGGTGCTGTCGCTTGCCGGGCAGTTCCTGATGAGCTGGTCCTACGCCCGCGCCGAAGCGCAATATCTGATCCCGACGGAATACTCGGCCTTTATCTGGGCGGTCGCGCTCGGCTGGTTCTTCTTCGGCGAGGAGGCGACCTGGACCACCTTGACCGGAGCGTGCCTGATCGTCGCCGGCTGCCTGATCGCCGCGCGGGCCAATCCCAGGCTTGCCGAGCCCATCGAAGTGGCGGTTTGAGCGCCGACGTTCAGCGCCCGGCAGGTTCGCGAAATACCCCAGTCTCCACCTCGTGGATGAAGTGAGCGATGAGAGCCGCGCATTGACGATGATGCGTTTCGAGAAGCATGTGTCCGCTCTCAAAGACATGGATTTCGACTGCGTCGAGGTCGCGGCTGTAGGCCATGATCTCGTCCAGCGCGAAGAAGGCGTCGTGCCGTCCCCACAGCACGAGGCATGCTGGCTGTTGGTCGCGGAGATAGGCCTGGATGGCCGGGAAGCGGGCGATGTGCGAGCCATAATCGGTGAAGAGTTCGAACTGAATGTCGGTGTTGCCGGGCCTCGCCAGACGCTCCGTATCGAGATACCAACCCTCGGGCGGAAACAACACCTTCAGACGCTCGGGGAGACCGCCGATATATTGGTTCCGGGTCCCCTCGAAATTCATCCAGTCCGGCAGTTTGGCGCGGTTTTCTTCAGTCGGTTCGGCGAAGAACGCCTTCGGCGCGTCCCATTCCGGTCCCAGCCCCTCGTCATGAGCGTTGCTGTCCTGCGCGATCAGGCCGAGGATGCGATCCGGCCGCCGTGTGGCGAGATGATAGCCGACGGGCGTGCCGAAGTCAGTGATGTAGAGGAAGAATCGCTGGAGGCCGAGGGCCTCGATGAAGGCTTCTATCGTGTTGGCCAGGTTCTCGAACGTGTAGTCATAAGCATCGATGGAAGGGGCGGACGAAAAGCCGAAACCGGGCAGATCCGGCGCCACCACATAGGCTGTCTCCGCCAGCGGTTCGATGACATTGCGATAGACGTGCGACGAAGTCGGATATCCGTGCAGCAGCAGGATTGCCGGTCTGCCGGGATCGCCGGCATGACGATAGAAGATGTCGAGGCCGTCGACATTGATGGTTTCGTGGCGGGTCTTGTAACGATTGCTGCACATCCTCTCTCTCCCAGGGGTTCCGCGCCGATCTGGCGGTGTTATGGCTTTGACACCACATATCCGTATGATAGTGGTTACATCATAACCGTATAATCCGGCTAATGAGGTTATGTTCCATGGGCGATGCACACACCGAATGGGTGCCGGATCACTTCATAGGCGGGCATCCCGCTTTGGACCTGTCGAACGCCGTGTTCGACCGGCGGGTGCCAGCAGCTGATAATGAACTGTTTAAGTCCGTCCGGGATGTTGCGAACTGGTTCAACGCCTCAGGGCTTGCCGACGATCGCCAGGCGCAGGCCGTCGCCGAGATAGCGGATGGGCGGTTCGTGGAACGGGTCCGCGAAGTGCGGGAGGCGTCATTTCAGGTCTTCGAGTCAATCGCCGCGGGCAAACCGTCCGCGGTCGAACCGCTAGATCCTTTCACCGTTTCACGGAAACGGCGAGCTGCTCTAACTCTTTGTTTTGACGCAATCCCGGACGGAAAACCGCTTCACACTTTTCCTGGAATTGCTCTAGGCGTGTTATTCTCGCGCACGGCAAGCTCGCTTGCCGCCGGGTCTATAGAGCTGGATCGCACCAGGCCGGAGCTTGGCCTTGCCCGGTGGCGGGACCCGGACGCCGTCACCGCCTTGCTGGCCATGCTGTCCATCGAAGCGTTCTTCACCTTGCCGCGCGACAGGCTGCATTCCTGCCCTCGCTGTGGCTGGCTTTTCCTCGATACGTCGCGAGGCGGCAAGCGGCGCTGGTGCAGCATGCGCACCTGCGGTAACCGCGAGAAGGTCTCGCGCCACCGAGATCATGCCCATGCCTAGATCCGGGTTAGCGCACCACTTCGCCTTTGCTGCGGGCAGGCCGGATGCCGGCGCGTCACTCCGGAAGACCGGCCTTGCGAAAACCATCGACGAAATGCTCGAGCGTAGCGGCGTCGCGGAATGGCTCGGTCGTCGCCCAGTGATGGGTTGTGAAATGCGGGTTGCCGACGAGAAACAGCTCGGCCTCCGCGCGCGCCTCGTCCAGCCGGCCGAGTTGCGCCAGGCTTGCCGCCAGGAAACGGCGTGAGCTTGTGCGATAGGTCTCGTCACGGCGCAACGTCTCGATAGCGGCTTGATAGTCGCGCGCCGCATATTGCGCCTGGCCGAGCGTCAGATAGTACCAGCTCGCCGGAAACGGGTTCAGCCGGAACGCCTTGCGGATGTGCTCGAGACCCTCTTCGACCCGGCCGGCCAGGACCGCGATGTCGGACAATGCCGCCCAGGTGTCGGCCTCGTTCGGGTCGAGCTCGATCGCCTTGGCGAATTCGGCATCCGCCTCGGCGAAGCTGCGCTCATAGGCAAGCAGGTAGGCCAGGATCCAGCGACAGCCAGCATCGTTGGGATCGATCGCCACAGCCTTGCGCGCCAGCTCCAAGGCAACGCTGCGGGCAGCTTCGGTTGGTCCGCCCCAATGCACCTGTCCCATCCAGTGGTTCATGGCAAGCCAGCGATAGGGCTCGGCGTATCCGGGATCGAGCGACACCGCGCGCGTCAGCATCAGATGCGCTTCCTGCGCCATCTGCGGCGAGTCGTCGATCAGCTTGCGCGCCCGCACGCAGAGATCGTAAGCCTCGAGATTGCTGGGCCGGTTGCGCGGCGGCAGCGTGCGCAGACGGCCAAGCAATGCCTCCACGATCTTGGCCGTCACCTCGTCCTGAACGGCAAAGATGTCGTCCAGGCCGCGATCGAAGCGTTCCGCCCACAGATGATCGCCGCTCACCGCGTCAACCAGCTGTGCGTTGATGCGCACGCGCCCCGCGGCGCGTCTTGCGCTGCCTTCCAGCAGGTAGCGCACGCCAAGGTCCCCGGCGATCTCGCGCACGTCCATCGCTTTTCCCTTGTAGGCAAAGGTTGAGTTGCGGGCGATGACGAACAGGCCGGAGATCCTGGACAGGTCGGTGATCAGGTCTTCGGTCAACCCGTCCACGAAGGAATCCTGCTCGGGATCGTTGCTGAAATTGACGAAGGGCAGCACGGCTATCGATGGTTTGTCGGGCAGCGGCAAGGGTTTTCGCTTGGCCTCGCCGAGCTGCTCGACGGCCCCCGTGAAACGGTAGCCGACGCGCGGAACGGTGGATATCCATTCGCCGTTCTCGCCGACAGGACCAAGCAGCTTGCGCAACTGCGCGATCTGGACGGTGAGGTTGCCTTCCTCCACGGCCGTGCCCGGCCATGCAGCGTCCATCAACTCGGCCTTTCCCAAGATTTCACCGGGCCGCCCGACGAGTGCTGCAAGCAGGCTCAGCCCGCGATAGCCAACGGCAACGGGGACGTCGTTCCGAAGCAGCGTTCCCGCACCCGGATCAAGCACGAACGGACCAAAGGCAAAACGCGATCCCATAGGCGCATCTATAGAGCAATTCCAGGAAAAGTGTGAAGCGGTTTTCTGTTCGGAATTGCGTCAAAACAAAGGGTTAGAGTAGGTTACCGGTTCCGTGAACCGGTGAACTGCTCTAGCTCGTTTGGAAGTTTTGAGAACTATTTGGGAGGGCTTAATTACGGCGCCGTCCGTATCGCGCAGAATTCAACCTCATCGAGAGCCCTTAGGCCCTCAAACCATATGGAGGTTGCCATGACCAATACACTTGCATCAGCCCAGCGTTGTGCAGCGCGACCGGGAACGCCCGTGCGGCCGGCATCGCGCCGGCTCCTGAAGACCCTGCGAAGCATCATAGCGAGCTGGCACGATCGGACCTGGCGCGAACGGATACGCTTTCGCTGGCAACTCAGGCAGATGTCGAAGGACAATCCGCATCTGATCGACGATATCGGCCTGACGATAGAGCAGGTCGAGGGAGAGATCGCCAAGTCCTTCTGGGAACGATAGAGCGAATGCCGCAATTGCTCGGGCGTCAGCGCACCGCCTCGCGATGGGCGCCTGCCAGGCGGGATGCGGCGGCCGTCGAGATCGCCACCTCGAAGCGCCAGCCCTGCGCGTCGACGCATTCACCAGTCGCCGGCATAATGCATGTGCGCCAGCACATAGCCGGCGACGGAGCCCGGTGATGGGAGAATGCCGGCCGTTGTGGCGGTGCGAAACGGTAGTACTCGTCATGGACCAGCACCATCGGAACGCCTTGAATCTCGACAGGACATCGAGCGCGTCGCACCCCTGAAGCGTGTCCCGTACGAACGGGTTCAGGCGTTTTAGGTCCTCGTTTTTATGCATGTCGTTCTCCCCAACCGAGGTCGCTTTGGGCGACATGCATCAGAGGGCATCCATATGTACGCCATTGGCAATCTGAGGGCAGCCGGGCAGGCCGAATTGCTCGGCCCACAGACATAGTGAACCTGCTGCTGCGTTGAGCGCCGCGCCGCGTTCTGTCAGCGAATAGACTACCTTCGCTGGAACCACGGAAAAGACTTTACGGTCGACAAGGCCGTCGGCCTCCAGTTCTCGCAATTGTTGCGCCAGCATCTTTTCACTGATGCCAGAAAGCGCCTGTTTCAATCGACCAAATCTGCGCGACGCCGTTCCGAGCTCGCAAAGGATATCTACTTTCCACTTTCCTTCGACCATCCTGACGGCCGCTGCAAAGCCATTGTCCGCGGAATTGTTCATCGCGCGTTCCTTACCTTCTGGTGACCACTTACGCCTGGGTGCGTATCGCGCGCCGCTCGTTTTGACATACCTCTCAAGACGATCACAGCAAAACGCGGTCTGACGCCGCCAATTGATATGGAGTGTGGAATGAAGCTTTCAATCACGGTCATTGGAACGGGCCGTATGGGCTCGGCGCTCGCCGGCAGCCTGCTTCAGTCGGGATATCCGACGACTGTCTGGAACAGAACCAGACAGAAGACCGATCCACTCGCCAGGCTGGGCGCAATCGCCGCGTCCTCCGTGGAGGAGGCCGTGAACGCAGGCGAGATCATCATTGTGAATGTCAGCGACTATGAGGCGACAAAAGCGCTTCTCCACAGTGACGCCATCGCCTCAGCCATTCGCGGCAAGCTGATCGTGGAGTTGACTTCGGGGACGCCGAGTGGCGCACGGGAAGCCGCTGAATGGTGTACGAAGCACGGCGCAAACTACCTTGATGGCGCGATCATGGCGACGTCGGATTATATCGGCACGGACGCTGGGACCATCCTGCTTGCCGGGCCAAGGGAGGCTTTCGACACGAACCGCGATGTGTTTCGCGCTTTGGGTGGCAATGTTCAGCATGTTGGCGAAGAACCAGGGCGTGCGAACGCGCTCGATAGCGCACTACTGGCTATCATGTGGGGCGTTCTGTTCGGGACGCTCCATGCGATCGCCGTGTCGCAGGCCGAAGAGATCGAACTGGGTGAACTGGCGCGGCAGTGGTCCGCGACGGCGCCGGTCATTGACGGCCTGGTGACCGACCTCATCAAGCGGACGAGCGCTGGCCGATTTGCCAGCGATAACGAAACGCTCTCGTCGATCTCGGCGCACCACGGCGCAATGCAGCATCTGTTGGAGTTGATGCAGTTCCGCGGAATCGACCGTTCAATAGTCGATGGTTATGATGCGATATTCAAACGGGCCATAGCGGCGGGCCACTTGCACGATGATTTCGCCGCGCTCTCGCATTTTCTGGCGACAGGGAAGCAGCATGCTTTTGACGCATCTCATTGATAAGTATTGTGCATCGTGGTCCACCGAAAACGCCGAGAAGCGGCGGGCGTCGCTGCTATCGGTCTTGAGCGATGGCGCGACGTATACAGATCCAACCGTTCACGCTGTTGGTGCCGAAGAACTGCTAGCCCACATTGCAGGAATTCAGAGCAAGCATCCTGGTGCCTGCATTCTGCGGACCAGCAACGTGGATGTTCATCACGGCGTCGCGCGCTTCGCGTGGAAGTTTGTGATGCCTGACGGTTCGTCTTTACCCGAGGGCCTGGACATCGCTTTTCTAGATGAGGAGCAGAAACGGATAACGCGCATCATTGGCTTCTTCGGTTTGTTGAAACCAGTTCGACCTCTGGCAGAGGGCGGCGTCAGCTAACCGGTCAAAAGCTGACATTCGAACATGTCAGCGCACCGCCTCGCGGTGGGCGCCGGGCAGGCGGGTGGCGATCAGCTTGTCGATGCGGCGGCCGTCGAGATCGACCACCTCGAAGCGCCAGCCCTGCGCGTCGACGCATTCGCCAGTCGCCGGCAGATGGTGCATGTGCGACAGCACATAGCCGGCGACGGTTTCGTAATCGCGGTTTTCCGGCAGGTCGATGCCGAGAATGTCGGCCATCTCGTCGGCCTGCATGTAGCCGGCGAGCAGCCACGAGCCGTCCTCGCGCTTGACCGCGTTCTCCTCGTCGCCGGCGTCTGTGTCCGCGCGGAACACGCCGGTGATGGCTTCCAGAATGTCGGCCGGGGTGACGATGCCTTCGAAATGGCCGTATTCGTCATGCACCAGCGCCATCGGCACGTCGGATTCCTTCAGCTTCTGCAGCACATCCAGCGCGTCGGCCTGGTCGTAGACGATGGGGGCTGCGCGAACATGCCTGCGCGGGTCGAGCACGCGGCCGGCAAGCAACGCCGCCAGCACGTCACGCGTCTGGACGACGCCGATCATGACATCGACGCCGCCGTCACCTGCCGGCAGGCGCGAATGCTGGGTTTCCATGAGCAGCTTGCGGATGGCCGCCTCGTCGGATTGCAGATTGATCCAGTCGACCTCGGTGCGCGGCGTCATCACCGCGCGCACGGCGCGGTCGCCAAGCCGCATGACGCCGGCGATCATGCGCCGCTCGTCGGATTCGATGGTGCCGTGATGCTCGGCCTCGGCGACCAGCATCTTGATCTCCTCATCGGTGACCTTCTCCTCGCTTTCGCCGCGCTGGCCGAGCAGCCACAATATGGTGCGGCCGGAGAAGTCCAGCAGGAAGACCAGCGGCGCCGAGATGGTGGCGAGGATGGTCATTGCCGGAGCGACCCTGGCGGCGACCCGCTCTGGGTCGCGCAAGGCAATCTGCTTGGGCACCAGCTCGCCGACGATCAGCGAGAAATAGGTGATGATGGCTACGACGATGCCGACGCCGAGCGGATCGGCGACGGTCTCGCGGATGCCGGTCGAGGCCAGGAACTGCGCCAGCCGTTCGCCGAGCGTGGCGCCGGAAAAGGCGCCGGAGAGGACGCCGACCAGGGTGATGCCGATCTGCACCGAGGAGAGGAACTTGCCGGGATTCGAGCCAAGCTCGAGCGCGCGGCCGGCGCCATTGATGCCGCGGTCGATCATCGCTTTCAGCCGGGCCGGTCGCGACGAGACGATGGCAAGTTCGGACATCGACAGAAGGCCGTTCACACAGATGAGGACGACCACGATAGCGATTTCTACGTATAACATGAGCGGTCAATAGCATTGCGGCGCGGTCTTCGAAAATAGTCTGACGTGATTTTTGAGAAATGACCGGCATTTCGGTCACGCGGCATCCCAGGGCGGTGAGGAACCGTCAGGGATCCGGCATTGCTCTGAAGGGTCCGAAAAAGCCGACGACCAGCGACAGCTTTCCCTCCTTGGAAACGCGGCACATATCCATGCTTTCGGTGCCTCGAAATCCGTTTTCGCCTCTCTGCACCCAGCCAAAACGCAGGAAGTCGTGATGAACGTCGACCAAGGTCGTCCGTTCGAGCCAGAAGCCCGGACGAGCTTTCAGCACCTGATCAATGTGTTGGAGCAGTGCCTTGGCTCCGGAGATATGCACCGTCGGATCAATGTATGTGCCTTCCGGTTCGAATGAGGCCAACAACAGGCGGCGACGTTCCTCAGGCTCCGGGTCGAACCATGCCCTGCAGTAGTTATCCACTACGCTTTCCGAGTCGAACATCAGAAGCTCCTTTTGAAACCGCCGGACTGTTTCAGCCTGCAAGGCCCGCGCGACCTACTGTTTGAGTACGCCGACAATTGCCTCGCCGTCCGTGAAATAGGGATCGCCGCCGCCATTGCGCCCGGTACTGGTGGCGCCGACGCCCGATATGTCGCTGGTCGAGATCAGCGTGCCGGCGGTGGCCAGGTCGCGCATCAGGAAATCGCGCTCGGCGTCGATGTCGGGGTCGATATGGTGGGTGACAGCGCCGGTGTCGTGGCTGAGGCCGACGCCGCGATCGAAGCTGGCCGAGCCCAGCCACAGCGGCCGGCCATCGTCGCCGCTTGCATCGGTCCGCCAGAAGCGGACATGATGCCGGCGGTCGGCGCTGAGGCCCTCCGGCTTTTCGAAGGCGAGATCCTGGGCGCGGCCATCGAACAGCAGCCTGCTGACCGGCGCATCGGGGTAGGGGTGGTCGAACAGCACGCTTTCACCGATCTCGATCGCGGTCTTCAGGGTCACGGCGTCGGCGGTGTCCCAGCCGGCGACGGCGAAGGCGTGGACTACTTCCTTTCGCGTACCGACAAGACCGACATTGATGGGATCGCCCGGAATGCCTTGCGGCGTGTGCGTCACCATCTCGAAGCTGTGCTTGCGAAAGCCGCGATCGTGAAACGTCCAGAATTCCGGTGCGGCGAAATAGGCGAGCGCCAGATAGGCGGCCAGCAAGGTCGCCACCCAGATTGCAACGCGTCGCCGAAAACTTCGCTGGCTCATGAACGCCGCCCGATCCGTGCGGTATCTTTTGCCCGAGGGACCCTGGAAATCAATGGCCAGCAGCGCGCCGCCGCTTTATCGTGGGCCATCGTTTCTTCGTGGGGGCAGCAATGGAGCGGAAGCTGGCAGGCCGCAAGCCAATGGCGTTGACCGCCGAGCTTGTCGCGCAAGTTGAGCGTGTCGAGCCTGATCCCGGGCCAGAGCCCGGAACCAGCGAGCACACCGATGCGGAGTTCGATGGCCTGGTCGAAAAGCTGCTTTCGCAGCATCGTCCCGACACGCTTTGGGTCTTTGCCTACGGGTCGTTGATCTGGAACCCCGAATTCGCCCATGTCGAGCAGCGCCCGGCCACGGCGCCGGGATGGCACCGCTCGTTTTGCCTGAAGCTGACCCGCTGGCGCGGAACCCGTGATTTGCCGGCCCTGATGCTGGCGCTCGATCGAGGCGGCAGTTGCAACGGCATCGTCTATCGGCTGCCCGCGGAAGACCATTTCGGGCAACTCGGCCAGTTGATGCGCCGCGAGATCGATGCCAACCCGCCAACCAACGTGCCATGCTGGATCAAGGTCAAGACCAAGGACGGGCCGCTGCATGCCTTGGCCTTCGTCGCGGCGCCGGATGGCAGGGCCTATGCCGGCCGGTTGCCATTGGAGCAGGTTGCCGACACTCTGGCACGGGCTGCCGGTCATTGGGGCTCTTCGGCGCAGTATTTGTTCAGGACCGTGAGCAAGCTTGAAGAGAGCGGCATCCGCGACCGGAATCTCTGGCGCATCCAGGACTTGGTCGCACGGCAAATCGCCGCTTCAACCGGTGGCGCCGACTAGGCTGATCTCTTTCTAACGGCAGGCGCGATAACCGTTCTTGCGGTTCTTGATGTCGAAATGGAAATGGTTGCGGTGGTCGTAATTGTAGCCGGGGCCGAGCACGGTGGTGAAATACTGGCAGCCGTCGGCGCGTACATTGTTGAGGAAGCCCCGGGTGCGGAAGGCGAACAGGCCGGGCTTGCGCACGTCGATGTCGTCGCCATTGTTGAGTTCGATGCTCATGACGTCGAGCGCATTGCCCTTGCCGTGCTCGGACAGCACACCTTCGCCGGCAATCCTGCGGCAGGAATAGCTGGAGCCCTGGTGGATGGTCTTGACACCGGAGAAATAACGCCAGCGGGCGGAGGGGACGAGCTCGTTCTTCGTCCAGCCGGCAAAGGTGGCGGCCATGTCGCAGGTGAGGGTCGCGGCGGGTTTCATCTGGATGTTGCCGATGGCCGAAACCTTGACCGGATAATCGATGCCGCACTGGCCTTCATGGATCGGCGCCAGGTCGGTGTAGGCGACATCGAGGCGCTTCAATTGCTGCCGGCAGTCGGTTTCGCTGGCCGGCATCTGCTCGACGGGCGACATCGGCTCGTCCATGCGCGGATAAGCGGCCTGCGTCATGTACGGATTGGAAGGGACAAGCTTCTGCATGCCGGCATATTGCGGCACGGCAGCCGTCTGCGCGCCGACGTCGACGGCCGGCTCCAGCGACAGCACACTGCCGGTGTTGCAGGCGGAAAGCGCCGCCAGCGCCAGGCCGGCGGTCAGCATTGCTGGATATTTTGACTGGCGCGCGGTGGCGAAAAACACGGCCCGAAATTTGCCGGCCATTGGCGGAATCCCGTTGATGGATATCCGGCATTTTAACGATCAAGGGTAAAGGAAAACTCAGCGCCCGCGTTCATGCCTGCGGCCGAATTGCGGCACGCGGCTGGATCAGCCATGTTCACTGGCAGAACGTCCCGCCGTGCCGGCGCGGTTCGAGATCGAGATGGAAATGCAGGGAATGATCAGGATCGGCGCCCGGACCGAGCACCGTCTTGAAAGGTCCGCAGGCCGCCTTGCGCACGGCATTGAGGAATTTAGCGTCTTTCTCCGGCGGCGCTGGGCCGACCTCGATCTTCTTGCCGTCCGACAGCGTGAAGCTGGCGATGTCGAGTGCGTTGCCGAACGCGTGTTCCGACAGTTTTCGTGTGCCGTTGCGTGGCCGGCAGACGAAGGCCGACGCCTGGCCGATCGATTTCAGGTCGGCGCCGAATTCGGCTTTCGCCGCCGGCTGGATCACATCGGCCGCAAAACGTGCCGCCGCCTCGGCCATCTTGCAGTTGAGCTCGGCGCCGGGGCCGATGGCTACGGACTTTCCAAGGGTCTTCAGCACGATGGGGTAGGGGATCGAACAGCCGATTTCAGGCTGGCTTTCCGCCTTGTGTTCTTCGAACTCGACGCCGAGCGTCTTCAGCCGTTCGCGGCATGCGACTTCCTCGGCTGGCATTTTTTCATCGGGCAAGTCGGCCGAGCGCGGGTCTGGCAGCATCTTCTCGTCGTCTGCATCGGCCGGCTTTTGCGACGGCTGCGGGCCAATGTTGGGCGGCTGAGCCTCGGGCTCCGCGATGTCGGGTTTTGGTGTCGGCGTTGGCGCGACCGCGGGCGGCTCCGGTTCGCTTTCCGTATCGGCTGAGGGTTCGGGAGCCGACGGCTCGGGGAGTGCCTGCTTTTCCTGACGGGATTTTTCTTCATTGGAACGGTCGGGCGCGCCGGCGGTTTTCGCAGCGTCCGCCGGGCGTGGTTCCGGCACCGGAATGGCGGGTCCGGATCCCGAAATGCCGGGTCTGGGCATCGGAACATCGGCAGGCAAGGGCAGCGGCGGCAGCGTTTTCTGCTGTGCCTGCTTCGGCGTCACCGACCGGTGTCTTCGTGGTTTCAGGCGCTTTCCGCCTCGCGGTTTAAGGGGCTGTTCGGCTCTTGGTGTCAACGGCTGCTCTATCCTCGGTGTCAACGGCTCGTGATGCCGATGGCGATGTCTCGCCTCGGCCGGCATCACCAGCAAGACCGTGATGGTCATGACGAACGCGATCCTGCATATTCGGGAAAAGACAATCGACCCCATCGCCGTCAACGGCGCCGACGCGAGGAAAGTTGCCTTGGCCCCATCACGAACGGTAACCGCGTCGTTACGCACCGATCGCTTCCAGCCCTTCCTCCAGCCAGTCGGCGAGCAGCGGCATGCCGAGCAGGTATTTCGCGGTGCGCTTGTTGGCGCGTTCGCGCGCTGCCGCCAGCGCGTCCGCCCATTCTGTGGCGTCGTAGTCGCCGCGACCGACCCAGGCCAGCGCGATCAGCTCGGCTGCTTCATCGACATTGAGGTCGTTTATCAGCTCGCGCAGCTCTTCCTCGGTCAGATTCTCCGAGCTTTCCTCGGCAAGGCCGTCATGGTGATGGTTGACATGGGACTCGCCGTCGAGTTCGACCTCGTGCTCGGCGCCATCGGCATAGTCTTCATTGACGGCCGCACTCAGCGCCTTGGCCTTGAGGATGAACAGGCGCACCGTGTCGGGGCCGATCGAAAGCTCCCAGTCCTTTTCAAGCCGCCGCTGCAAGGGCCGTCTCCCTCAGGTCGTTTGCCGGATGATAGCGGATTCGCAGCATCCGTCACCTGATGTTCTCCCGCACGTAATTTTCCGGGATGAAACGCAAGCCGACCGGCGTTAGTGTTGCATTCTCACCCCTCCAGGAGGTTTCGATGCATAAAAGAGTGCTGATCCAGGCGGCGACTGCCCTTGTCGCGCTGCAGTTCCTTGCCGTTCCGGTGTTCGCCGCCGGCGGTGACAGTGGCGGCAGCGATCAGACCGTCACCCAATGCAAGAAGGGCGAAGTCTGGGACAAGAAGAAGAAAAAGTGCGTCGCACCCCAGGAGGGCATGCTCGACGACGACAGCATCTATGATGCTGGCCATGCGTTGGCGATGGCCGGGCGCTATGACGAGGCGATCGCCGTGCTCAGCCTTGCCGCCAACAAGCAGGATCCGCGCATCCTCAACTATCTCGGCTATTCGCACCGCCATTCCGGCCGCGTCACCGTTGGCCTCGGCTATTACGAGGAAGCGCTGCGCATCGATCCGAACTACACGCTGGTGCGTGAATATCTCGGCGAAGCGCATCTGCAGATCGGCGATCTGGCCGGCGCCCAGCAACAGCTGATGGAAATCGAGAAGCGGACCGGCAAGGGTTCGCGCGAATACGGCATGCTGGCCGAGCAGATCGACCATTTTATGCGAAGCTGAAAAGATTCCAGGGCTCTTTAAAGCGGCCGCGAGCGATCGCGGCCGCTTTTTTGTTGCCCCAGTCTCATTCACCGCCCCCGGCTGATGAATGCGGGGATGATTTTTACAAAACCGATTTTTGGGCGTGAAAAACCCGCGAAGATTGCTATATTCAGGGAAATTGCGGTGAAACGGTTCCGTTAGCCCGAGGCTGCCGGACCCGTTTTCTTTTTGTACCATCGACAAGGCTTTCCCCGAAACGCGGGGGCGGCAGCAGGAAAGGCAGGCATCATGAACAAGGTCCCGATGACAGGCGAGGGGTTCGCGTCATTGAAGGAAGAACTGCGGTGGCGCCAGCAGGAAGAGCGGCCGCGCATCATCGAGGCGATCTCCGAAGCGCGCTCGCATGGCGACCTGTCCGAAAATGCCGAATATCATGCCGCCAAAGAGGCGCAGAGCCTCAACGAGGGCCGCGTCAACGAGCTTGAAGATTATATCGCGCGGGCCGAGGTGATCGACGTCAGCAAGCTCAGCGGGGACAAGATCAAGTTCGGCGCCACCGTGGTGCTGGTCGACGAGGACACCGAGGAAAAGAAGACCTACCGGATCGTCGGCGACCAGGAGGCGGACGTGAAGTCCGGCCGCATCTCGATCTCCTCGCCGATCGCGCGTGCGCTCATCGGCAAGGAAGTCGGCGACGCCATCGAAGTCAATGCGCCTGGCGGTGCCAGGGGGTATGAGATCGTCCAGGTGCAGTTCATCTAGGGAATTCGAGGGGGGCGCGGCTGCGACTTTTAAGCTGAGGTTTGCGCCGCCCCTCATTGCCCTGCCGGGCATTTCTCCCCGTATAGTGACGGGGAGAAAGATGCTCTCATCGACGATTTCGCCAATTTTCAACGTAGCAGAATAGACGCTGGCCTTGCGTTCAGATCCTTTCTCCCCGTCGATATACGGGGAGAAGGTGCCGGCAGGCGGATGAGGGGCAGCGCCAGCCTTTCCGATTGACTTCAGTTCTTGCCAGCGTTGGCCTTGCCAAGGACCTGGAGTCCCGCCAGCCTTTCTGCCTCCGCCACCACCTCCGCCGGCATCACACGCTTCCCGGGCGGGGCCAAAAGCGTCGACGCATATTGCCCGCGAGGCCCCGTCAACCCTGGCTCGGTTGCCAGGAACACCGCAACCGTCGGCAGCCCGAAGGCGCTGGCAAGATGGGTCAGCCCGGTGTCGGCGCCGATGACCAGCTCCGAGCGGCCGATAAATGCAGCGATCTCGGCCAGCGGTGACTTTGGCACCACAACTGTTAACGGCACTGCCTTGGCAATGGCTTCGGCCACGGCCTTCTCGCGCTCGTTCGACCATGTGGTGACCGGCGTCATCCCACGTTCAGCCAGCAGGCGGGCGGTTTCAATCCAGTCTTCGGCCGGCCATTTCTTGTCTTCGCGGCTGGTGCCGTGCAGCAGGAAGGCGGTTTTTCCAGAAGGGCCCGCCAGAGTGCCGGCGGGCGGGACGATGCCGGAGTCCAGGGTCGAAAGATCGGGCTGATAGCCGAGCGCCAGCCCGAACAGCCGCCGTGTCCGTTCGATGGCGTGCAGGTCGCGCGGCACGGGATAAGTGGCATCGTAGAACAGCGTCGCAGAAGGTTCGCGCGCGCTCGAACCGTCGAAGCCGGCAATGTGGGAGCCCACCTGTCTTGCCACCAGAGCCGATTTCAGGAGGCCTTGCGCATCGATGACGAGGTCGTACCGGCAATCGCGCAAGGTCCGGCGCAGGGCGGCCGCCTCGCGCCAGGTGGCGCCGTCGAGCAGCGCCTTGCGCCAGCGCCGGATCGCCACCGTATGAATCCGGTCGATCGCCGGGTGAAGCGCGACGATACCGGCAAATGCCTCTTCGACGCACCAGTCGAAGGTCAGGTCCGGGCGGTTGCGACGGGCATCCTCGACGGCCGGAAAGGTGTGAATGACATCGCCCATCGATGACGTCTTGACGATCAGCACCTTCATGCCGCTGCCGGGATATCCAGCAGCCGCTCCGCCGCTGCCGCGACTTGGCCGACTTCCAGCGTCTTCAGGCAGTTGAGATGGCCGAGCGGGCAGACCTTCTGGTGGCAGGGCGAGCACGACAGCCTAAGCCAGACCAGTTCCCGGTGCTCGGCCAGCGGTGGCGTGTTCTCGGGCGAGGTCGAGCCGTAGACGGCGACGATCGGCGTACCGACGGCGGCCGCGACATGCATCAGCCCGCTGTCGTTGGACACGGCCAGCCTTGCGGCGGATATCAGGTCGATGGCGTCCTCCAGCCGCGTCTGTCCGGCGAGATCGACGACGCCGGGGGCCAGGGCCGCGATCTCCGCCGTCACGTCGCGGTCGTTCTTCGAGCCGAACAGAGCGACCTTCAAGCCTTTGCCCATGAAATCGCGGGCAAGCCCGGCATAGCTTTCGCTGGGCCAGCGCTTGGCCGGGCCGAATTCGGCGCCGGGCATCAGGGCCACGAATTTCTGCGGCGCTAGGCCGAACCGGCCGAGCAGGTCGACCTGGTTTTTCGTGTCCACGCTAAGCCGTGGCGCCCGGAAACCACCGCCCTGGGCAAGGCCGAAATAGGCCTGCGCGGTGCGTCGTTTGATGCTGTCGGGCAATGGCACGATGTCGGTCAACAGGCCATAGCGCATCTCGCGCAGGTTGCCGACCCGGCGCGGAATGCGGGCAAAGAACGGGATCAGCGCCGACTTCCAGCTGCCCGGCAGGACATAGGCGATGTCGTAGCGGCCGCGCAGCAGGCGGCCGAAGCGGCGCCGATGGGTGAATTCGAGCGCACCGGGTTTGAGCGGAAAGTCGATCTGCTGGCGGATTTCGGGCATGCGCTTGACCAGGGGTGCTGCCCAGGCTGGCGCCAGCACATCGATGGCGGCGTTGGGATGCAACTCCTTCAGCGCCGAAAACAGGCACTGCGCCATCACCATGTCGCCCACCCAGCGTGGGCCGATCACGAGGATCGTTGGGCTTTCAGCCATTCGACATAGTCTCTGACACCGGTTTCCACTGTCCGGAATTGGCCATTGTAACCGGCCGCGCGTAAACGGGACATATCAGCTTGCGTAAAGCTCTGGTAGCTGCCCTTGAGATGGTCGGGGAAGGTGATGAACTCGATCTGCCCTTGGCCCAGCGTGTCGATCACCGTTTCGGCGATGGCGCGGAAGGGCTGGGCGCGGCCGGTGCCGCAATTGAAGATGCCGCTTGAGCCCCGCTTCCACAGCCACAGATTGACGTGGGCGACATCGCCGACATGGATGAAGTCGCGGCTTTGTTCGCCGGGTCCGAACCCGTCATAGGCGCCGAACAGTTTCGGGTTCTCGCCTCGCTCGACCTGGTTGAACAGATGGAAAGCGACTGAGGCCATGGCGCCCTTGTGCGCTTCGCGCGGGCCATAGACGTTGAAGTAACGCAAACCCACGACCTGCGAATGGTCGGTATCGAAACCAGTGCGCCCGGCGAACACCGTTCGCCTGACGTAGTCGTCGAACAGCTTCTTGGAATAGGCGTATACGTTGAGCGGCCGCTCGAGCGCGGGATCCTCGCGGAACTCCGAGCCGCCGCCATAGACGGAAGCCGAGGAAGCGTAGAGGAAGGGCACGCGCAGCGCCTGGCTTGCATGCAGCAGCCGTTTCGAGAAGGCGTAATTCACCTCCATCATGAATTTGCCGTTCCACTCGGTGGTGGTCGAGCATGCGCCCTGGTGGAACACGGCCTCGATGCGGCCGAGCGAGCCGGCCTCCATGCGGTCCAGGAAATCGTCCTTGTCGAGATAGTCGGCGATCTTGAGATCGGCGAGATTGGCGATCTTGTGACCGTCGGTAAGGTCGTCGACGACGAGGATATTGTCATGCCCTTCGGCATTCAGCGCGGCGACGATGTTGGAGCCGATCATGCCGGCGCCGCCCGTGACGATGATCATATTGTTGGCCCTGATACGCGTTCCACTTGTCGATTCCGGCCCTTATAAGGGAGGCAGGGTGGGCTGTCGATAAAGCAGGCAGCAGGCTGGATGTCACAGTGGCGCCGCAAAGCTGCCGCTTCAGTCGGTTCGTGCCGCTCAGCATGATCGTGAGGGACCAAAAATGCCATCGACCGAACTGCTCATCGCGTTTTTCGCCACCACGGCGATCTTCGCCTACATTCCAGGCCCGGCCATGCTCTATGCCGCCGCGCAGACGATGGCGCGCGGCCGCTGGTCCGGCCTGACGGCGGCGCTCGGCATCCATCTTGGCGGTTATGTGCATGTCTTCGCCGCTGCGGCGGGCCTGTCTGTGCTGTTTCACGCCGTGCCGACGCTCTACCTGGCGGTCAAGCTGGTCGGCGCGCTCTATCTGATCTGGCTTGGCGTCGCGCTGTTTCGCAAGCGCGCGGACGGCGATGCGGCGCTGCCTGCGATCGAGCGCAAATCAGCGCGGCGCGCCTTTTTCGAGAGCATCACCGTCGAGGTGCTCAATCCAAAGACAGCGATCTTCTTCATGGCGTTCCTGCCGCAATTCATCGACGCCTCGGCGGCGTTTCCGGTCTGGCTGCAGTTCGTCGTGCTCGGCACGATCGTTAATCTGATGTTCTCCTCGGCCGATATCGTCTGTGTGTTCCTGGCGGGCGCCGTGATCGGCCGTTTGCGGCGTTCGAGCCGCGCACAGCGGCTGATGCAACGGGCGGGAGGAGCTGTGCTGGTCGGGCTGGGCGTCCATGTCGCCCTGCAAAAGAGCTGACCGCCCGAGCCTGCCGGGATCATGCCTGCCGTTGCGCTGCGTGAATTTGCGGTATATCGGCTTTCGCCATGAGCGATCCGACCAGTCGATTGATGAGCACTTATGAGATTGAAATCGGCCTTTTCCCTGTGTTGCCAGTGACATGATCAAGCACAATCCGCCTTCTCCCGAACCGTTGCACCGCGCCATTGCGCGGTTCGGCCAGGCCACTGTGCTGGTGGTCGGCGACTTCATCCTCGATCGTTTCGTCAACGGCGTCATCGAGCGGATCTCGCCGGAGGCGCCGATCCCGGTGCTGCACGGGCGCGGTGAGACCTCGACCATGGGCGGTGCCGGCAATGTCGTGGCCAACATCGTTTCGCTTGGTGCTGCCGCTGTTCCCGTCTCGGTCATCGGCACCGATGTGGCAGGCGATAGCCTGGTGCGGATGCTCGGCGAGCTTGGCGCCGATACGGCGGGCCTCGCACAGGAGCGTGGTCGCATGACCTCGTCCAAAAGCCGCTTCAGCGCGCTCAACCAGCAGGTGCTGCGCTTCGACGAGGAGGAAATCAAGCCGTTGGGCGCTGCGGAGCGAGCCGGCCTGATCCGGCATTTCCGCGCCGCACTGACGCGCGCCGACATCGTCATCCTGTCCGACTACGGCAAGGGCATCCTGCTCGACGGCGTCGCCGGCGACTTGATCGCCATCTGCCGCGAGGCTGGAAAGCCGGTGCTGGTCGACCCGAAGGGCCGCGATTACGCCCGCTATGCCGGGGCGACCGCCATCACCCCCAACCGCAAGGAACTCGGCGAGGCCGTCGGCCATGCGGTGTTCGCCGATGACGAGATCGTGGCTGCCGCACGCGAGCTGATTTCGGCACATGGTTTCGATTTCGTCGTTGCGACGCGCAGCGAAAAGGGCATGAGCGTGGTCGGTCCCGACGAGGCGCGCCACATCGCCACCCAGGCGCGCGAAGTGTTCGACGTTTCGGGCGCCGGCGACACGGTGATCGCGAGCTTCGCGCTGGCGCTGGCCGTGGGCGCCGATACGGTCATGGCCGCTTCGATCGCCAATGCCGCTGGTGGCGTCGTGGTGGGCAAGCGTGGCACCGCGCGGCTGACGGTCGAGGAACTCACCGGCGCGCTGTTCCGTTCACATGGGCCGACCGCCCACAAGGACGCCATCCTCGATGCCACATCGGCCGCCCGCATGGTGGCGGCGTGGAAGGAAGAGGGCCTGAGCGTCGGCTTCACCAATGGCTGCTTCGACATCCTGCATGCCGGCCATGTCAGCTTGCTGCACGCGGCGCGCAGCCAGTGCGACCGGCTGGTGCTCGGCCTTAACAGCGATGCCTCGGTGCGGCGACTGAAGGGCGCCGGGCGCCCGGTCAACGACCAGCACGACCGCGCCTGCGTGCTGGCAGCACTTGCCTCCGTCGATGCGGTCGTGGTGTTCGAGGAAGATACGCCGCTGGCGCTGATCGAAGCGCTGCTGCCCGACATACTGGTCAAGGGGGCCGATTACACGGTCGACACCGTGGTCGGCGCCGATGTGGTGCAGAAGGCCGGCGGACGCGTCGTGCTGGTCGATCTGGTCGCCGGAAAAAGCACCACCAACACCATTGGCAAATTGCGCGCCGGCGGCACCACAAACTGAGGGTTTCATGTCCGAGTTGAACGATTATCTTGTCCGCTCCGCGGCTGCCATATCAGCCATGGTCGAACGGGACCTGACCGGTGAGATGGGGCGGGCAGCGAGCGCGGTGGTGACGGCGCTTTCGTCGGGGAAAGCCTTGCTCATCGCCGGCAATGGCGGCTCGGCCAGCGACGCCATCCACATTGCCGGCGAACTGGTCGGCCGCTTTCTCAAGGAGCGCAAGGCCTACAATGTCATCGCGCTGCCGGCCAATGCAGCGGTGCTGACCGCCTGGGGCAACGACTATGGATTCGACACGGTTTTTTCGCGCCAGGTCGAGGCGCATGGCTCCGCCGGCGGGGTGCTCCTGGCGATCTCGACCAGCGGCAATTCGCCGAGCATCCTTGCCGCCGCCGAACAGGCGCGGAGGATGGACATGACGGTGATCGGCATGACCGGCGACACCGGCGGCAAGCTGAAGCCTCTGTCCGATATCCTGCTCAACGTGCCGTCGACCTCGACGCCGATCATCCAGCAGGGGCATCTGTGCCTTTACCATCATTTGTGCGAGGTGGTCGAAGCGCGCCTCAGCAATGGCTGATCCCCCGACCTCTTGCCGCTATCCGCTGGCGGAGCCTGGCCTATGGGTCGAGCAGGTCGGCTCAAGGGTGTTCGCCGCCGGCTCGCCGGCGCTGTTCCTCGATCGCGACGGCACCATCAATGTCGATACGGGCTATCCGGATGATCCTGCCGAAATGGTGCTGCGCGCGGACATAGCCGCGGTGATAGCCGCCGCCAACCGGGCCGGCATTCCGGTCATCATCGTCACCAACCAGTCGGGCATCGCGCGTGGCTATTTCGGCTGGGGCGATTTCGCTGCCGTCAACGGCCGCGTGCTCGAGCTGCTGCGCGCCGAAAATGCGTTCGTCGATATGGTCGTCGCCTGCGCCTATCACGAAGCTGGCACCGGTGTGCTTGCGGTCGCCGATCATCCGATGCGCAAGCCCAATCCGGGCATGCTGCTGGAGGCGGCCGGGCGCCTCGGGCTCGATCTGCGGCGTTCGCTGATCGTCGGCGACAAGGAGGCCGACATGGAGGCGGGACAACGCGCCGGCCTCGCGCAGGGCTGGCTGGTAGACGGGCAAGCAGCTGTCCGATCGGGCTTCACAATTCAGCCTTGGTGCGCCCGCGCGGATTTCGACGGCCTGCTCGCCGCAATAGCTGCGCTTGGCACCGCCTCGGGCGCGCCGTGACGGCTTACATCCGATCTTTGTCTCGCCAGGCTTCATAAAGCTTGGCCTCTGTCGCGAACGAATACAGCATCACCAGCATCGAATAGACGAACCCGTGCCGGCCGCACAGGAAGTAGCGTTTGGCCAGGTAGAACTTCAGGAAGTTGCCGAGAGGCGACAGCACCAGTCTTATCAGGCCGGGCTTCTTGGCTCGTTCGACAAGCGTGGCAACCTTGAGGCTGGAGTAGGTGTTGGCTCTTGCCAGATCCTCGGCAATGGTCATTTCGCGGCGATGCAGCAGCACGCCATTTTCTATCGTGCCGGTTTCGCCTGGCACCTCGAACGACTCATGGACCCGCAGATTAAGGTCCATCGTGGCCTTGTCGCGGCGGAAAAGACGCAGCAGCCTGTTGTGAAGCACCCAGCGGTGCGCATAGCCATAGCCCTTCAGCTTGTCGCGGCGTCTGATGTACCATCCGTCGAAGGCGTCATTCCCAAGCTGGGTCACATTCATGATTGACTGCCTGAGCACGTCGTCGATGGCCTCGTCGGCTTCAATCGAAAGGCACCATGGTTGCGTGGCCTGATCGAGCGCGAATTGCCGCTGACGAGGAAAGCCCGGCCAATCGTTGTGAAACAGCCTTATCGGGTAGCCTTTGGCGATGTACCCATTGACGACGTCCAGAGTGCTGTCCGTCGAGCCCGAATCGACGACGATGATCTCGGCGCAGAAATCGACGCTTTCCAGGCACTCGCCGATCATTTCGGCCTCGTTCATGCAGATGACCAGCGCCGAAACCGGGCTAGAAAATCGAGTCATCGTCCCACCCCACGGCACACTGTTCTCGGAATTGGGCTGCCCTGCGCCACCTGTTTACGCAATCCCGAAAGCGCTATGCGCTTTTCCCGGGAAAACCGTTACATACTTTTTCTGGAATTGCTCTAGGAAACCAACAAGACGGCTACGGCAGAAATTCCGGCTTCACAGGAGAGCTATCGAACGCCAAAGCGGCGCTGATATGGCGAGGCGTTCAAGCCGCATCGGCGAAAGCCCGCTGCGGTTCAACCGGCTCAAGGCTGTGCGAACGAGACCAGCCCTTCGTCCTTGACCCGGCGGATGGTGAGCGCTGTTCGCACCGTGTCGACATTCGGGGTCGAGGTCAGTTCCTCGATGACGAAGGTCTGGAAGGCGCCAAGGTCGCTCGCCACGCAATGCAGCAGGAAATCGGATTCGCCCGACACCATCCAGGCGTCGCGTACGATCGGCCAGCCGCGGGTGCGCTCGGCAAAGATGCGCAGCTCGGCATCGGCCTGATGATGCAGGCCGACCAGGCAGAAGGCAACGACATCGAGGCCGAGCGCTGGCGCATTGAGCAAGGCACGGTAGCCACGGATGATGCCGGCTTCCTCCAGGCGCTTGACGCGGCGCAGGCATGGCGGCGCCGAAATGCCGACGCGGTTCGACAGTTCGACATTGGTCATGCGGCCGTCGCCCTGCAATTCGCGCAGGATCTTCCAGTCGATGGCGTCGAGGTCGGCCTTGAGCGGCATGGGGGTTCTCGATCATCAGGGGCAATACGCAAGAATCTTGCGTGATTTTGTAATTAAACGACTTCGCTGTCCATTCCTCCTTCGCCCGGAATATTTCACGGGATCAGCGGGCGACAGGTGTGACAAAGCTTTCCGGGGACGAACTCCAACTTGCCTTGCTGGCGTCGTGGGCAACACTTACATTACGCGCGACAATGATCGAGTTTTCCATGCCGCAATTGCCGGCAGCCCTCCGCAGAGGCTTTAGATGACCACCAAGCACGCCCCCGTTCTCATCATCGGTTCCGGTCCGGCCGGCTATACGGCGGCGGTCTATGCCGCCCGCGCCATGCTGAAGCCGATGCTGGTCGCCGGCCTGCAGCAGGGCGGGCAGTTGATGATCACCACCGATGTCGAGAACTATCCCGGCTTCGCCGACCCGATCCAGGGTCCGTGGCTGATGGAGCAGATGCTGAAACAGGCCGAGCATGTCGGCACCGACATCATCAACGACATCATCACCGAGGTCGACCTCAACGTGCGACCGTTCCGTGCCAAGGGCGATTCCGGCACCACCTATACCGCCGACGCGCTGATCATCGCCACCGGTGCGCAAGCGAAATGGCTGGGCATCCCGACCGAGCAGGACTTCATGGGTTTTGGAGTCTCGGCCTGCGCCACCTGCGATGGTTTCTTCTACAGGGGCAAGGATGTCGCGGTGATCGGTGGCGGCAATTCCGCGGTGGAAGAGGCGCTCTATCTGTCCAATCTCGCCAAGAGCGTGACGGTCATCCACAGGCGAAGCGATTTTCGCGCTGAACGTATCCTGCGCGAGCGGCTTCTGAAGAAGGACAATGTCCGCATCATCTGGGACACGATCGTCGATGAGATCACCGGTCGACCCGGCAAGACGCCGCTGCCGCCCTCGGTCGAGGGGCTGAAGCTCAAGCATGCGGTGACCGGCGAGGTGTCGCACCTCAAGGTCGACGGCGTGTTCGTGGCCATCGGCCATGCGCCGGCGGTTGAACTGTTCGCCGGCAAGCTCAAGCAGAAGCCGAACGGCTATCTGTGGACGGCGCCGGATTCGACCCGCACCGATGTGCCGGGCGTGTTCGCGGCCGGCGATGTGACCGACGATATCTACCGCCAGGCGGTGACGGCAGCGGGGCTCGGCTGCATGGCCGCGCTCGAGGCGGAGAAGTATCTGGCCGGCATCGAAGTGCATCGCGAAGCGGCCGAGTAGAGAGTTCAGAGAGCGGCTTAGAAACGCCGTGTAAAAGCCTGATTTTTCATTCAGACGCCAAAACAGAACGAGGGGAATCATGGCGTTGGACTGGGACAAGCTACGCGTGTTTCACGCTGCGGCGGAGGCGGGGTCGTTTACCCATGCGGCCGAGACATTGCATCTGTCGCAATCGGCGATCTCGCGGCAGGTCAGCGCGCTCGAGCATGATGTCGGCGTGCCGCTGTTCAACCGCCACGCCCGCGGGCTGGTGCTGACCGAGCAGGGTGAGATGCTGTTTCGCACGGCGCATGACGTGCTGATGAAGCTGGAGACCATCAAGTCCCGGCTGACCGAGACCAAGGATCGCCCGTCGGGCGTGCTGCGGGTGACGACGACGGTGGGGCTGGGCGCCGGCTGGCTGACCGAGCGGGTACAGGAATTCATCGAACTCTATCCCGAAATCAGCCTGCAGCTGATCCTCGCCAACGAGGAACTCGATCTCACCATGCGCCAGGCCGATTGCGCCATCCGGCTGCGCCAGCCGCAGCAGCCGGACCTGATCCAGCGCCGCCTGTTCACCGTGCATTTCCACCTCTACGCGGCCCCATCCTATGTCGCCAAGCATGGCAAGCCGTCTTCCGTCGCCGAGCTGAAGGCCCATCGCATCGTCACCTTCGGCGTGCCGGTGCCGTCGCATCTGTCGGAGCTGAACTGGCTGGAAACGGTCGGTGATTTCGAAGGCGGACAAAGGGTGCCGACGCTGCAGATCAACGACATATTGTCGATCAAGCGTGCGGTGCAGGGCGGTGCCGGCATCGCCATGCTGCCCGACTATGTGATCAGCAAGGACTCCGATCTGGTGCAGCTGCTGCCGGAGACCGAGGTGCCGTCTTTCGACACCTATTTCGCCTATCCCGACGCGATGAAGAACCAGGCCAAGCTGCATGTGTTCCGGGACTTCATCATCGCCAAGGCCCGAAGCTGGTCCTTCTGAGGGCATGCCGATATTCAAGTGAGGCCGGCCCGCGAATGGCCGCTTCCTGCGCTTCCCCGTCTACCGCATCGCGGTAGAACTGTGCTCACGTACTTAAGTACGCTCCGCTCCGGTTCTCGGCAGCCACCATTCTCGACTCGGCCTGACCTGAATCTCAACGCGCCCTGCGATGGTGGCTCAACCACGCCAGGGCGACAGTCGAGGCAGCCAGCCCGGGACGTTGCGGCGGTAGGTGTCGTATTCGGCGCCGTAGCGGTGAGCCAAGGTCGGCTCCTCGTAGAACCGCACGAAAGAGCCCATGACGATCGCGCCGATGACTGCATAGGCGACAAGCGCCCAGCTCGAGAACAGCAGCGCCTGGCCGAGGATGATCGACAGCACGGCGACATACATCGGGTTGCGGACATGGCGGTAGATGCCACCGATCACCAGCCTCTCGGTCGGGGCGACCGGTGCGGGTGTGCCCAGGCCCTCAAGCGCAAAACGGCCGAAGGCATGCAGGAGTGCCGCGACCGCGGCGACGATCAGAAGCCCGCCGACAGGGACAAAGCCCGGCAGACCAGACCACGGCAAGCCCCAGCGATCGGTCAACAGCCAAGGCACCAGCCCGGCAACCACGCAGGGCGCCGCGATGAAGAAGGCCGCACTGCCCGCGATCGCCGAAAACGTCCGCATTGGCTGCTTCCTCCCCGATTGCCTTAGAAATGCACGCCTGCTGCCCGCTTCCACATCATTGCCCAGTTTTGGCATTTCGAGCCGACAGCCAGCCGAGATTGGCGATTCTGTAGTTGCAATTGCCCGATTCAGCGCTCCATTTCGACGATTTTGCTGGTCCTATTGGCTTCTGGAATGGGTTAGACCACAGCCTGCGTCTTTTTGCATGTGTGTGTTGCAAAATAGATGCTTGTTTCTTGGGCATGATGAGCACATATATAGATCATCTCCTGGGCGCGTTCTCCTCCCATTAGCGCCCTCGAGTGTTCCCCTCTGGAGGTTAGCCTTAACAGGCACTCCAATCAAACTCAGCCGGATCTTCATTGATCCGGCTTTTTTGTTGCCTGTGCCCTGCTGGGCCGGCCAAAAATTCCATCACAATTGCCACGTAACGGTGACATGTAACCTCTGGTAACATATCCCGGACGCTCGCGACCTGCTATGTAGATCATAGGACGCGGTGTGGTTCGACGGGAGATGGGGGCATCACTCGTACGGCCCGGGCTCAGGCGGCTACCGCGTCCGAACCGTTTTTCCGCCGAACACGGCGGTACCAAATGCGGCGGACCTGACGTTTTACCTCCCAAGGAAACGGTCCGCGAACAAAACGACGTCCGGCCCCGCCGGACGTCGTTTTCTCTTGTTCCCCTGAATCAGGTTCGAGAGGAACGCCACGCCATCAGGCAGCCTTGCCGTTGGTGTTCATCGCCTCGTCGGCCAGACGGCCGGTGAGTTCGGCCATGTGGTCGAAGACGGCACGATAGCTGGCAACGCCCGCGGTCGCGGAGCGCAACTCGATGATCAGGTCGCCGATCTCGGCTTGCGGCATGGTTGCCTCGACGACATCCCATCCCGGCCAGTCGGGCCGCGCGTCGTAGCCGAGGATCTGACCGCGCCGCTGCGGGATGAGAGCGATGATCTTCGAGGTGGCGTCGGAGGGGGTGACGATCTCGACCTTCATCACGGGCTCCAGGAGCACCGGCAAGCACGCGGCCATGCCTTCCTTCATCGCCAGCCTGGCCGCCATCTGGAAGGCCATGTCGGAGGAATCGACCGCATGATAGGAGCCGTCCGACAGGTTGACTGCGACATCCACGACCGGAAAGCCCAGCGGCCCGAATTTCAGATAATCGCGCACCCCGGTCTCGACCGACTGGATGTAGGTCTTGGGCACGACGCCGCCGGTAATTGTATCGGTGAACTGGAAGCCGGAACCGCGCGGCAGCGGCTTGATCTCGATCACCACGTCGCCGAACTGGCCATGGCCGCCGGACTGTTTCTTGTGACGGCCGCGCTGCTGCGCCGATTTGCGGATCGTCTCGCGATAGGGCACCGCCGGCGGATGGCCTTCGACCGGTATCTGGTTCTTGCCTTCCAGCCGCTCGCGCACCACGCGCAGATGCATCTCGCCATGGCCCGACAGCACGGTTTCGGCCGAGTCCTGATTGTGGCGCAGGCTGAGCGAGGGGTCCTCCTCGGCCAGCCGCTGGATGGCAGCCGACATCTTCACTTCGTCCTTGCGCTCCTTGGGGCGGAGCGCGAAGGCGAAGACCGGCTGCGGCGGCTCGAACTGGACGAGCGGCTTGGTGCCGCCCTTGGCCGAGCTCAGCGTCTGGCCGGTCTTGACCTCGTCCAGCTTGCCCAGTGCCACCGTGTCGCCGGCCTTGGCGATGGAGAGCTTGGACTGGTCCTTGCCGAGCATCCGGTAGATGCCGGAAACCTTGGCGGTGTCGCCGCCGGGCAGCCAGAGTTCGGAACCGTCGACGACCTGACCGGAGAGGATGCGCGACACCGACAGCTTGCCGCCATGCGAGGTGTGGATGGTCTTCATCACCTGGACCAAGGTGGCCGCGCCGTCGGGTGCGCCGAGCCGCTTGCGGGTCGCCTCGATGTCGGGCGCGTCGTGGCGGATCGCCTTCAAGAGGCGCAGCACGCCGTTGCCTTTCTCGGCGGTGCCGATCAGCACCGGCGTCACCGCGCCGTCGCGCAGATCGGCGGCAAGGTCGTCGAAGACGGCGTCCTTGGGCGGCTCGATCTCTTCGAGCAGCTGTTCCATCAACTGGTCGTCATGGTCGGCCAGCGTCTCCAGCATGGAGAAGCGTGCCTCCAATTCGCGTGCCTTGTCGTCGCCGGGAATCTGCGCCACCTCGCTTTCGGCATATTCGCGATAGATGTAGGCGCGCTCCAGCGCCAGGTCGATCGAACCAATGACGACGCCGTCCTTGCGCAGCGGAATCTGGCGCAGCAGCAACGGCACGGCACTGGCCGGCTGCAGCATCTTCAGCGTGTCGCGCACACCGATGATTGCCTTGTCGACCTTGTTGAGGAACAGAATGCGCGGCACGCCGAGATCGTCGAGCTTGCGCATGATCAGTTGCAGGGCAGGGATCTTCTTTTCGTCGGCCTCGGCTACGACCACCGCGAGGTCGCAGGCGGCCAGCACCGGCTCGGCCTCGAAGGAGAATTCGATGGAACCGGGACAGTCGACGAAGGTGATCTGCTCGCCCATGAACTCGGTCGTGGCGACCGTCGCCTCGACGCTCATGGCGTGGGCACGCGCCTCGGGCGAATGATCTGAAACGGTGTTACCTGATGAAACGGGATTTTGTCGGGGAATTGAGCCCGTACGGGCCAATATGGCTTCGAGAAGTGTCGTCTTACCGCTTGCGAAGGGACCGACTATGGCAATGCATTTCGGTCCCGTGCGTCGTCCTCCGGCGCGAGTACCCATGACTGACCTCCACTCAGGCGTTTCCCGTAGGACCGACTGGCATGTATGGTTCTGAGCGGCGGCCGGCCTGTTCGACCGTCGCGGGCGGGTTCTTTTCAAGTGCCACCTGCCCAAAGCCATCGTCCCACTTGTTTGCCGGCAGGGCAAGAAAAATAGAAACCCTTTGCTCGGCCGTGGACCGTGCGGATCATATGCTGGGCTGGCAGCCGGAAGCTGTTGCACGTCGACCGATATCGGCCGAAACTGAAAACAGGCGATCCGTCGCCCGCTGTTTGAAGGACCATCGACCCATGAAGATCATTGCCTGCGGCAGCGTGCCGACCGTCATCGCACCGGAAAAATACTTTACCGGCCGGGTGCTGCAGACGCCGATCATCGAGAAAGAGGCGCCGGCGCGGCTGCGGGCCACGCTGGTCAGCTTCGAACCGGGCGCGCGCACCCACTGGCATACGCATCCGCTTGGCCAGACGCTTTACGTGACGGTGGGCGCCGGGCTTGCCCAGACGTGGGGCGGCCCGGTCCAGGAGATCAGGGCCGGCGACGTCATCTCGTTCGCGCCTGGCGAAAAACACTGGCATGGCGCGGCGCCGAAATCGGCGATGACGCATATCGCGATGCAGGAGGCGCTCGACGATGTCCATGTCGATTGGCTGGAGGGGGTGACATCGGAACAATATGGCGGCTGAATGCTCAGTCCGCAGGAAGCCGGCTTCTCTTCCAGCCGTACATTTTTAGAAGAGGGCGACTCGCGGCGAGTCCCGTATCGTGGCGCAGGCCATGCTCAATCGCCGGATCGACAGCGCCATGCCGCCCGTTCAACTGACCGTCGGTCAGTGATGATTGCGAAACTCACGTCCGGACGTAGCCATGTCAAAGCACCGTTTGCCCCTGGTCGCCGCTGTCTATCTTGGTTCGTTCGTGGCTCTGCTCGACGTCAGCATCGTCAATGTCGCGCTGCCGACCATCCAGCAGGCGCTGCGGACCGATTTCGGCGGCCTGCAATGGGTGGTCGACGCCTACACGCTGTGCCTGTCCGCCTTCATGCTGTCGTCGGGCCTGATCGGCGACCGCTACGGCCGCAAGCGCTCGTGGCTGGCCGGCGTCGGCATCTTCGTGGCCGGCTCGCTGATCTGCGCCGTCGCGCCCAATCTGCCGGTGCTGCTGGCCGGCCGGGTCGTACAGGGCATCGCCGGCTCGCTGCTCATTCCGGGCGCGCTGTCGATCCTGACGCAGGCCTTTCCCGATGCGCGCCAGCGCGCCGGCGTCATTGGCGGCTGGGCGTCGTTCGCCGCCATCTCCCTGCTCGTTGGTCCCGTCCTCGGTGGCATCCTGGTCGAGACCGTCGGCTGGCAAAGCATCTTCCTGATCAACCTGCCGCTTGGCTTGATCACGATCGCGCTCGGTGCTGCTTCGATCAACGAGACGGCGCATCCCGAACATGCCCATCTCGATCTCGTCGGCCTGGCTCTCAGCATCCTGTGGCTGGGGGCGCTGACCTTTGGCCTGATCTCGGCCGGCGAGAATGGCTGGGGCGAGCCAAGGACGGTCGCGGCGCTCATCGCCGGCGTCGTCGGCCTGGCTGCTTTCCTCGGCTTCGAGGCGCGCACGGCACGGCCGATGCTGCCGCTTGGCCTGTTCCGTGACGTTCGCTTCGCCGTCGCCAATGTCGCTTCGTTCGCGCTCGGCTTCACCTCCTATTCCAGCGTCTTCTTCTTCTCGATGTTCCTGCAGCAGGTGCAGGGCTGGTCGCCGACGCAGACCGGCCTGCGCATGGCGCCGGCCTTCATCGTTCAGATCGTGGTGTCGCCATGGATCGGCAGGCTGAGCGCGCGCTATGGTCACTCCGCGCTGATGACCATCGGCTATGTTGCTATCGGCCTGTCCATGCTCGGCATGTGCTGGGCCGGTCCTTCGACGCCCTATGCGATGCTGTGCCTTCTGTTCGCCATTGGCGGCCTCGGCAATGCGCTTGCAATCCCGACCGGCAGCGCTGCCGCCATGTCCTATGCGCCGCGCGAACGCTCGGGCATGGTGTCGGCGGTCATCAATGCCACCCGCCAGAGCGGTCTTGCCATCGGCATCGCCTTGCTCGGCGCCTTGATGAGCATGCGGGCGACCAACCTTTTGACCGGGTATCTCGGCGACGCCGGTGTCGCCGACGCGGAAGCGGTGGCTCGTGCTGCAATTTCGCGGCATGATTTCGCAACCGATGCGGCGATGGGCGAAAGCGGCGTGCATGAACTCTATGCTGCCGCCTATGCCGGCGGCTTCCACGCCGCGATGCTGACGGCAGCGATCGGCGCGTTCCTCACCGCCGCACTGCTGGTTGCCGTGTTGGCGCCGGCCGAGGCGCGCTCTGCCAAAGAGACCAAGCACGAGGCGTGAGGCTGACGACCCATTAAAAACGGCGGTGATGAACTGACCCCCGAAAGTTGGATACAACCTTCGGGGTTTTTCGCGTTCATAGTGCGTCGGTCAGGTCAGCGAAGCCGTAAAACGCTGGATGCGTGTGCAGGCTTCTTCCAGAAGCCTCTCCGAGGTCGCGTAGGAGATGCGGAAGTTGGGCCCAAGGCCGAAGGCCGAGCCGAACACCACCGCGACGCCCTCGGCTTCGAGCAGTTCCGAGCAGAAGGTCTCGTCGGTGTCGATCAGCCTGCCAGCTTTGGTCTTCTTGCCGATCAGCTGGGCGCAGGAGGGATAGACATAGAAGGCGCCTTCCGGCGACGGACAGGTGATGCCGCGTGCCTGGTTGAGCATCGACACGACAAGGTCGCGCCTGCCTTGAAAGATCGCCTTGTTTTTGGCGATGAAATCCTGCGGGCCATTCAGCGCCTCGACGGATGCCCATTGCGCAATGGTGCAGGCGCCCGATGTCTGCTGACCCTGGATCATGTCCATCGCCTTGATCAGTTGAACCGGACCCGCCGCATAACCGATGCGCCAGCCGGTCATTGCATAGGCTTTCGACACGCCGTTCATGGTCAGCGTGCGCTCGTAGAGCTTAGGCTCGACCTCGGCGATGGTTTTGAAGACGAAATCGCCATAGGTCAGGTGCTCGTACATGTCGTCGGTCAGCGTCCAGACATGCGGATGCCTCAACAGCACGTCGGCCAGTGCGCGCAGTTCGGCCTCGGTATAGGCAGCGCCGGACGGGTTCGACGGCGAGTTCATCAGCAGCCATTTGGTCTTCGGCGTGATCGCCTTTTCCAGCACGGAAGCGGTCAGCTTGAAGCCATCGTCGATCGAGGTGTCGGCAAACACGGAGGTGCCGCCGCAGATCGCCACCATCTCGGGGTAGCTGACCCAGTAGGGGCGAGGAATGATGACCTCGTCGCCGGGGTTCAGCGTCGCCATGAAGGCGTTGAACAGGATCTGCTTGCCGCCGGTGCCGACTATGGTCTGCTCGGGCTTGTAGTCGAGATTGTTCTCGCGCTTGAACTTTTTTGCGATCGCCTCGCGCAGCGGCACGATGCCCGAAACCGGCGGATACTTGGTTTCGCCACGGTGGATTGCCTCAATCGCCGCATTCTTGATGTTGTCTGGCGTGTCGAAATCCGGTTCGCCGGCGCCAAGCCCGATAATGTCACGGCCGGCATTTTTCAGCTCGCGCGCTTTCTGCGTCACCGCGATGGTGGCGGAAGGCTTCACGCGGGAAAGGGTGTCGGCAAGAAAGGCCATGAGCTTGACGTCTCCATGGAAGATCGGCGCGGCCAGGAGCGACCGCGGCGCTTCTCATGTCGCATGATTTCGCGCAACGCAAGCATTGTCGGCTGATCCAGGTCTCAAGGAGCCGTGATCGGGACCCGGTCGGCAACAATAAATTCATTAACGAGCGGTAGAGGCTTGAGTGGCAGGATCGCAGACCAATTGCGGAGCGAGGAACCGTGTCGCGCAGCGTCGGGCTTGCCCACATCATCCCTCAGGACGACGGCACCTCCACCGGTGTCTGGGGCATCTACACGCTGCAAAGCGCCTTCCAGCCGATCTTCGCCTTCAAGGAAGGCAAGCTGTCGGTGGTCGCGTTCGAAGGGCTGATCCGACCGTTCCGCGACGGCGAGCCACAATCGCCGATGAATTTCTTCTCGACCTGTCCGGCCGCCGACCGGCTGCATATCGAGGCGCTGACCAGGACGCTGCATCTTCTCAACGCCGGTGCCTGCCTGCCGCGGGAAGCGTCGATCTTCGTCAATTTCGACCCGTCGGTGTTCACCGAACGCACTGTTGCCGACGCTGCCTTGCGCGACATGCGGCTCGTGCTGCACGAGGCCGGCATCGACCCGCGTCGCGTCGTCTGCGAGGTGACCGAGCAGCGGTCGGCGTCGCAGGAAGCCTTGCACGGCTTCGTCGCGGCACTGAGGGCCAACGGTTTTCGCATCGCCGTCGACGATTATGGCGCCGACGATTCCGACATCAATCGGGTCAAGGAGTTGAAGCCGGATATCGTCAAGTTCGATGCCTACTGGATCACGCAGCTGATGGAGTCCGGTGCCGGCTTTGCGTTGCTGACCGCCATGGTGAAGAACTTCGAGGAGCAAGGCATCCATACGGTGTTCGAAGGCATCGAGGAGGGCTGGCAACTGGAGCTCGCCGAGAAATCGGGTGCGTCGATGGTGCAGGGTTTCGTGCTGGCGCGGCCCGAATTGGCGCCGACCAGCTTTGGCGTCTTCGACAAGGCCAGGCAGGCGCCTGTCGCTGCTGCCGTCGACACGGTTCCTGCCGTGGCAACGCCTTCGGCGCGGCCGGTCAAGGCCTTCGGGCGCCGTGTGGCGACATGAGAGATGATCGGCGGCGCAATGTCGGCGATGCGATCCAGGTCGACGAAGTCGGCATCGAATACGGCATATATGGCGAGTTCCGGCTGCGCAGCGCCTACCAGCCGATTTTCGCGCCGCGCGGCCGGTTCCTTCACGCGGTCGCGGCCGAAGCCCTGATCGAGCCGCACCGTGCCGGCCGCCCCGGCGCGCCGAAGGTATTCTTTGAAAGCGTTGCCGTCTCGGACCGGCTGTTTGTGGAAACCATGTGCCGGGCGCTGCATCTCAGGAATTTCCGCAACATCGGCGTCGACGGCCTCGACCTGTTCTTCAACTACAACCCGTTGATCAACGACCATGCCGGGCGGGCACTGGCCGAAATTCGCCTGATGACCAGGCATCTCGGCGAGTTCGGCCTGGCGTCGGCCATGCTGGTCTGCGAAATCACCGAACAGGCGGCCGACGATGCGCTTCTCACGCGGCTGGTGCGCGAAATGCGGCGCGACGGCATGCGCATCGCCATCGACGATTTCGGCACCGGGCACTCGACCGAGGAGCGGGTGAGCCTGCTCAAGCCCGACATCGTCAAGATCGACGGCACCTGGTTCGCGGAGTTCTGCCGCCACGCTGCCGCCGAACGGTTCTTCCGCCCGCTGGTTTCCAGCCTGCATGACCGCGGCGCCAAGGTGCTGGTCGAAGGCATCGAGCAGCCCACCCATCTGCGCGTCGCGCTCGAAGGCGGCGTCGACCTGCTGCAGGGTTTTCTCCTCGCCCGTCCCGCGCTTGCCGGCACGGTATTCGAGGAAAAGCCGCTGGTCATCGATGCGCTGCTGGGCCGGGACAGCAAGGTCGTGCCCCTCTTTGGCTAGGGCATGCCGACAATTGGTGCCGTGAGCGTCCTTGGACGCTTTGCATCAGCGGCGCTGATCGTCGTACCAAAACAAATCATTGGTTGAGGCCGCCGCCGCTGCGATAATCGCGCGGAGACAGTGCTCCGGAGAACAGCCATGATACTCTACGGCATGATCGACAGCGGCAATTGCTACAAGCCGCGCCTGCTGATGGCCAAGCTTGGCCTTGCCTTTACCAATGTCGGAGTGAGTTCGCACACAGGCGACACACGCAAAGCCGATTTTGTCGCCAAGAACCCGAACGCCATGGTGCCGCTGCTCGAGTTCGACGATGGCCGGCGGCTGGCCGAATCCAACGCCATCCTGCTCTATCTCGCCGAAGGCACACGCTTCCTGCCGGCGGACAGGTATGAGCGTGGGCTCGCCTATCAATGGCTGTTCTTCGAACAATACAGCCACGAGCCCTACATTGCCGTGCGCAAGGCGCTGCTGACCTTCCCCGAACGTGCCGGGGATGCGACCCCGGAGCGGCTGGCGGTGACGCTGGAGCGCGGCAACAAGGCGCTCGGCGTGATGAACAGGCATCTGGAAAACAATGCTTTCTTTTCCGGCAGCACGCTCAGCGTCGCCGACATCGCGCTGTATGCCTATACGCATACGGCGGAGCAGGGTGGTTTCCAGCTCGACGCCTATCCGGCGGTGGCGGCCTGGCTTGGCCGGGTAGAGGCCGATCCGGGGCATGTGCCGATCGATTGGGTGGAGTAAGTAACGCCGGTGGTCGTATCGCCTGCGGCGCCGATCTCCAGACAGCAAAAAGGCGGGATAAATCCCGCCTTCCATGCTTGGTAGCCTGATCGGGAGCGTCGGGTCCGGGCTGACAGCTATCTGCTGATCCAGCTTGTCGGGTCTTTCCGCTCCAGCGCGCTTCTCGCGCGACTGTCAGTACATCCGTGACTTGCCGCGCGCCCCGAGCTCTCGCCCGGCGCGCGCACTTCGCAAAATCAGGCTGCCTTGCTCAGAGATCCCGCGGACGACTTGCCAGTGCGGCGGTCCTGCTCGATCTCGAAGTTGATCTTCTGGCCTTCGACCAGGGTCGACAGTCCAGCACGCTCGACAGCGGAGATATGGACGAAAACGTCCGCGCCGCCCGCGTCAGGCTGAATGAAGCCGAAGCCCTTGGTGGCGTTGAACCACTTGACCGTTCCTGTTGCCATTTTAGATAGTCCTTCAACATTTGCTTTAGATTGACCGGACCGAAGTCCAGCCGGTGTGCATCGAGATTTTGGAGATAGACGTCAGCAAACGCGAAGATCGCGAGGCCCGGATCGATCGGCCGAAATATCAATGGAAGGCATATAGGCTGGTTTCGCATAAAATACAAGACTGCGTGAGAAAGCCGTGATCGAGCGCTGCCCAACGGCTGCCCCAATCTGCTGAAAACGTTGCGGCAGATCACGCTGTTCTCGAGCGGCGGATCAGGGGAGACGACCATGAAAATCATTCTGCTTGCCGCCTGCCTCACGCTTGTCGCCGCTCAGGCGCAGGCGATCTCGCGCTACGACCCGACGCGTATGAGCTGCGGCAAGGTTCAGGGGACGATCGCCCGGCAAGGGGCCGTCATCCTGCGCTATCAGTCGAAGCGGGTGCCTGGGCTGCCGCTCTACGACCGCTATGTACAGAGCCAGCGATTCTGCAGCATGGGCGAGGTGAGGACACGGGCCTACGTGCCGAGCGCCGACACAAAGTCCTGCCCGGTCTACAACTGTAAGCGGCCGGACAATGACCGGCATTTCCGCCGGCGGTTCTTCCACAACAACTAGCGCTTATCGACCGGCAGCCATTGCTCTCAATCCCGGATGTGTTCTGTGAGCATGGACACAAATTGCGTCACCTTTTGCGGGCGAAAGCGCGCTGCCGGATAGACCACGTGAATGCCGCCGGAGGGCAGCACCCAGTCGGGGAGCACGTGGACGAGGCGGCCTTGCGATAGGTGGTCGACGACCAGATAGTCCGGCAGAACTGCCAGTCCGCCCCCGGCGAGCGTCGCTTCCAGCACAGCCGGCGTCGAGTTGATGGAGAATGCCTCGCGCAGGGTGATGGTGCGCGGCTCGAAACCGCCTCGGGTGAAGTTCCAGGTGAACGGCTTGCGAAGCACGGCATTGGCAACGAGCGGTAAGGAAGAAAGGTCTTCTGGCTTGTCTACTCTGATCCCGGCGGCGAAATCCCGCGACGCGACCAGGATTTGCCGGAAGGTGCCGATGCGGCGCGCCTGCTGGCTGGAGTCCTCCAGCCAGCCGACCCGGATGGACAGGTCTATCTTGTTGTCGATCAAGTCAATTATGGCATCGGAAATGAGCAGTTCGACGCCGCAGGCAGGAAATTTCTGGCGAAAGCGGGCGGCGATCGGGGCCAGCACGATCGCGCCATAATCATTGGACGCGGAAACACGCAGCACACCGGCCACCTCGGCGTTGGCCTCGCCAACCTCGGCGATCGCTTCTTCGACATCCCGCAGGATCAGAACGCAGCGTGCATGCAGAAGACGGCCTGCTTCCGTCGGCTCGACCCTTCGCGTCGTGCGCACGAGAAGCGTGGTTCGCAGCTCAGCCTCAAGGCGCGCGACCTGTTGGCTGACAACTGTTTTCGTGATGCCGAGCCGCTCGGCCGCGCGGGTGAAGGAACCCGCGTCGACCACCGTGGCAAAATAGGCGAGGCGATTGAGGTTTATCGATTCCACCACGAAGGCTCATTGTAAGCTTTCAACATACAGTTTGTATTATTATAGCCAATTTATTGATTAATCCAAAGAGCCTACCGTGCCGTTCCACCGTCCGTCCTGCGGCCGGCGGGTGCGCAGCCGCATCCGATCCCTTTCATTCAACGGAGATATTCCATGTTCACGAGGAGACAGATCATGAAGACCTCATTGGCCCTCGGCGCAACCGCCGCTTTCGCTCCCATCGACAGCGGCCGAGCCGCCGGCGCCAAGCTTGGCTGGAAACACTTCCCGGCGGGTCCAAACGGCTTCTTCCGTGCGCCGGTGCTGCTGTCGGGGCCGAGCGAAGCCCTGTTGATCGATGGCGGCTTCACCTATCCGGACGGCAAAGCGCTCGCCGATGCCATCAAGGCCAGCGGCAAGAAGCTGACCACCATCTACGTCACTCAGTCCGATCCCGATTACTACTTCGGCCTGAAGCCGGTGCGGGACGCCTTCCCGGAGGCGAAAGTGATCGCCGCCTCCGCCACGCTGGAAGCCATCAAGGGCAATGTGGAGAAGAAGCTCGCCGTCTGGGGTCCGCAATTGAAGGAAAATGGCCCGCAGGCGCTGTCCGACATCGTCTTCCCCGAGGCATTCGACGGCGCAACGCTGACCGTCGATGGCGAGACTGTCGAGATCGTCAATGCGGAAGAAGGATTGGCCAACCGCCGCTATCTGTTCGTGCCGTCGCTCAATGCCGTTTTCGGCGGAGTGATGATCTTCTCGGGCGTTCATGTCTGGACCGCCGACACGCAGACCAGGGAGAGCCGCGCCGCTTGGATCAAGACGCTGGACGCGATTGCCGCCCGCAAGCCCGCTGTCGTGGTGCCTGGCCACATGGCCCCCGATGCCGCGATCGGTCCTTCGGCGGTGGAGTTCACCAAGTCCTATCTCATCACCTTCGAGGAAGAACTGGGCAAGGCGGCAGACAGCGCCGCGTTGAAGGCGGCCATGGAGGCCCGCTTCCCCGGCCTCGGTATGGGCGTCGCCCTCGATGTCGGATCCAAGGTCGCCAAGGGCGAGATGAAGTGGGGCTGAGATGGCGACGAACCTCGATTTGATCCGTAGAACCTACGAGGGAACTTCCGAGGAGAACGGCCGCAATCTGCTGGCCGTTCTTTCCGCCGACATCGAATGGACCGAGGCGGAAGGGTTTCCCTATGCCGGCACCTATATCGGCGTCGAGGCCCTGATGCAGGGTGTTTTCAAGCGGCTCGGCTCGGAGTGGACCGGATACCACGCCGCCGTGCACAGTTTCATTGCCGATGGCGACCGGGTGGCGGCCTTCGGCGTGTATTCCGGTACATACAAGGCGACGGGAAAATCCATGACGGCCCCCTTCGCTCATCTCTACGAACTGCGGGACGGCAAGATCATCCGCATGCGGCAGTATGTCGATACGGTCCTCGTCGCGCGCGCACTGACCTGACACCGACGCAACCAGGGAGACATCCATGCTGCAACTTAAACCCGACGATGACGGACGGTCGCGACTCGGTCAGGCAGCTTCTGGAAAAGATGGGAGTTGCCCATTGGCCGAAACAGGCGGTCGACTTCAAGCGGGTGATCGCCCAAGGCGATCTTGTCATGCCCCAGGTCGTTCAGCCGAAAACGGCTGACACGCCAGAGACGGTCATCGTGGATATTTTCCGCGTTGGAAGCCGGTGCCCGCCAACCCGGTCAACAGGCGATCGATGTACTGATCCCGGCTTACTGCCAGCACCGGCCGCCGTTCAAAACCCGAACGACACCTGCGCCGGTGGCAGCGGGCCGACGCGCACGCCTTCCATGGCCAGCATCTTCTCCTTGGTGATCGATCCGCCGGGCGCCGAGAAGCCGCCGATCTTGCCGCCGGCGGCAAGGATGCGATGGCAAGGGATGACCAGCGGCACCGGATTGGCGCCAAGGGCGGCCCCGGTTTCGCGGGCGAGCCCGGCATGGCCGGCGGTTTTGGCCAGCTCACCATAGGTGGTGGTTTCGCCGAAGGAGAGTTTTCGCGCCGCGTCGTAAATGGCGAGGCGGAAATCGTCGACGCCGTCGAGATCGACCGGCACGGCGGAGAAATCGATGTCCTCGCCCGCCGCATAGGCCTTGATCGCTGCGATCAGCTCGACCACCCATGGCGGCTGCGCCGTGGAGGTGGAAACGCCGCCATGGCGCAGCAGGCGCCGCTCCACCGCTTCGCGGCTGCGTTCGGGCAGGCAGAGCCGGATCAGGCCCTTTTCGCTCCAGGCAATGCCCATGAAACCGATCACTGTTTCTAACACTGCGTGGCCGGCCGTGATCGAAGCTGTCGTGACCATGATGCGCTCCTTCCCGCAAAGTGGCGAAATCCGGGATTCGTCCCAGTACATATCCGGAACAATATGGCACCACCGCCTGCGTCTCGCCACCCGAAAACCACCTGATCGCCCCGATTGCCCGGCCTGAATCGCTGGTGTAAGGGATTTCTTAACAACCCGACAAACCGGACCCGAGCGCGGCTTGCCAGCAAAACTCAACCTTATCGCGATCGGCGTGATCCTGGCCGCCGCCGGCATCAGCGGCTGCACGTCGACCTCGCAGATGAAGTCCGCGCCTGCTCTCACCGAAACAGCGACCGTCGCCGGCACTGACGCCGGCTTCACCGTGCCTCTGCCGGAGACGGTTTCGGTGCTGCCGGAATCATCGGGAATCGCCCCCGCTCAGACGGCCGAACTGCCGCTCGATCCCGCCGCACAGCCGGCTGCCGCGACCGCCGCTTTTGCCGGATCGACACCGGCGGCACCAGCCGTGCCCGCGGTGATGACCGCCAATGCCTGGCAGGCGCCGCCGCCGGCAAAGGCGAGCGAGCCGGTCAAGGCGGCCGAGACCTATACGACCGCGGGGCTCGTCATACCGGCAACCGCCAAGGGCGATCGCATGCCGGGCGTCCAGCAGGTCGCCTATGTCGTGCCGCAGAACCCGGCGGCCCTGGTCCAGTTCCCGGCAGGGCCCGTGCAAGAAGAACACGCGACGGGCGTGCGTGGCGATGTCGAGCGGCTGATCGAGAAATATGCGGCGATCTATCAGGTGCCGGTGGATCTGGTGCGCCATGTCGTCAACCGCGAGAGCACCTTCAACCCAAAAGCCTACAACAACGGCCATTGGGGACTGATGCAGATCAAACACGCGACGGCGCGCGGCATGGGCTATGACGGGCCGGCCAAGGGCCTGTTCGACGCCGATACCAATCTGAAATACGCGGTGAAATATCTGCGCGGCGCCTGGCTGGTGGCCGGCGGCAACGCCAAGAAGGCCGACTGGCTCTATCAAACCGGCTATTATTACGACGCCAAGCGCAAGGGCCTGCTCGAGGCGACCGGCCTTGGCCGCGACCGCCAGCGCCGCCGCCTGCAGCCCGACGCCTGAGCGCAATGCCTGAACCGCGCCCGCCGGCTCTGAATGACATCCGGCTGTGCAAAATCCTCGACGAGACGCTGGTTCCGCCGCACTGGCCGGAGGGTTTTGTCATGCGCAGCTTCGAGCCCGGTGACGCGCCCGCCCTGCATGCGCTTTTGACTGAAGTGTTCGATGACGACGCCGATGGTCCGTTCGACGAGTGGTGGCCGCGTATCGCGGACGATCCCGAATTCGACCCGGCGCTGTGCTTCCTCGTCATCGACGTCAAGGGCCGGCTGGCGGCGGCGGCGTTGTGCTGGACCCGCGGCTTCGTCAAGGACCTCGCCGTTCATCCCGAGGCGCGCGGCAGGGGTGTTGCCGAAGCGCTGATGTGGCACGTCTTCGCCGTTTTTCGCGAACGCGGCGCCGATCATGTCGACCTCAAGACCAACACGGTCGAGAATCCCGCCGCCGTCCGGCTCTATGAGCGGCTGGGGATGATGCCTGTCGCCTGGGAAGGCTAGGTGTGCGGATATTCAGATGATGCCGGCCTGCAAGCGACGGTTCCCTGCGCTTCCGGCCTTCGCCGGCCGAAGCACCCATAGTTGCCTGACCTGAATCTCAACACACCCTGATGCATGTCGCCCAAGCAGGAACGGCATGATTTGGGAACCCAAAAGCGCCGCTTCGCATTTAATGGGAGGTGAGGGCCTGACAAGCTGCCGGCGCGTGGGAGGATTTTCCGTCACCGGCTGCGGAGGGACATCCACCACCATGACGTTTTCTCACGCATTCCTTGCGGTCGGCATCGCTGCCATGCTCGCCGGCACGCCAGCATGGGCCGTCGATCTGTCGATCGTGTCGGGCGATACCGGCGATGGCATCAAGGTGCTGCGCGAGATCCTCGACCGTTACGAGAAAGACAGCGGCAACAAGGTCGGCATCGTCGTCATGCCGGCGTCCGGGACCGACCAGTTCGGCCAGTACCGGCTTTGGCTTGCCGCCGGAAACAGCGACATCGACGTCTACCAGACGGATGTGATCTGGGCGCCGCAACTCGCCAGCCAGCTCGTGGATTTGACCGCAGCGACCAAGGATATCGTGGCTGAGCATTTCCCGTCGATCATCCAGTCGCAGACCGTCGACGGCAAGCTCGTCGCCTTGCCGATCTTTACCGATGCGCCGGCGCTCTACTACCGCAAGAATCTCCTCGACAAATATGGCGCCAAGGTGCCGGCCACCTGGAAGGAACTGGCCGACACCGCCAAGCTGGTCATGGACAAGGAGCGTGCGGCTGGCAATCGGGATATCTGGGGCTTCGTCTTCCAGGGCAACGCCTATGAGGGGCTGACCTGCGACGCGCTCGAATGGGTGATGTCGAATGGCGGCGGCCAGATTATCGAGTCGGACGGCACCATCTCCGTCAACAACAGCCAAGCGGCGGCGGTTCTCGACATGGTCAAGGGCTGGGTCGGGACCATCGCGCCGCCCGGCGTGCTCGCCTACCAGGAAGAGGAATCGCGCGGTGTCTGGCAGACAGGCAATGCGGTGTTCATGCGCAACTGGCCCTATGCCTACGCGCTCGGCAACGGCGAGGGCTCGCCGATCAAGGGCAAATTCGACGTGGCGCCGCTGCCGGCCGGCACGGGCGAGGGCGCCCGACCGGTCGCGACCCTGGGCGGCTGGAATCTCGCCGTCTCCAAATATTCGAAGCATCCGGATGCCGCGATCGAGCTGATCAAGTTCATCGCCTCGCCCGCGATGCAGAAATACCGCACGCTGAAGACGTCCAACCTGCCGACCATCCAGGCGCTGTATGACGATGCCGACATCGCCAGGCAACAGCCGATCGTTCCGCGCTGGAAGCGGATCTTTCTCGATGCGGTGCCGCGCCCCTCGGCCGCGATCAGGATCAAATACAACGAGGCGTCGAGCCAGTTCTGGAACGCCGTGCACAACACGCTCTCGGGCGACGGCACCGCCGCCGACAATCTGGCCGACCTCGAAGCGATGCTGACCAAGCTGAAGGGCCGAGGCTGGTGACGCGACGATGCCGGGGCACCCGCCCGGCGGGACCGCAACGAGCGGGAGCGAAATGACAGGAATGGAACCGGAAACAGCCGGGGCCGCGCACTCGCAGTTGACGGCGCAGCGCGTTCGCTCGGCGTGGCTTTTCCTGGCGCCGATGCTTCTGGTCCTCGCCGCGGCGGCCGGCTGGCCGCTTGCCCGCACGGTCTATTTCAGCTTCACCGATGCCTCGCTGGCCGATCTCGATGCGCGCCAATGGATCGGCTTCGGCAATTATTTCTCGGTGCTGCACATGCCGAGCGGCCGGACCCTCTATGACGGGTTGCTCATCGATCCGGTCTGGTGGCGTGCCGTCTGGAACACGGTTCGTTTCACAGTGATTTCGGTGACCTGCGAGACCATCCTCGGCACCATCGTTGCCCTGGTTCTCAACGCGGAATTCGCCGGCCGCGGCATCGTCAGGGCAGCGATCCTGATCCCCTGGGCGATCCCGACGATCGTCTCGGCGAAGATGTGGCAATGGATGCTCAACGACCAGTTCGGCATCATCAATGTCGTGCTGCTCAATCTCGGCCTGATCAGCACCAAGATCGCCTGGACGGCCGACGCCGACACGGCGATGGCGGCCGTCCTTATCGTCGATATCTGGAAGGCGACACCATTCATGACGCTGCTCATCCTGGCCGCGCTGCAGATGCTGCCGAGGGAGATCACCGAGGTCGCCAGGCTCGACGGCGCCAACCCCTGGCAGATCTTCTGGCGGGTGACCTTGCCGCTGATCCGCCCGGCCCTGATGGTGGCCGTGATCTTCCGCGCGCTCGATGCGCTGCGCATCTTCGACCTGATCTATGTGCTGACGCCCAACAATGTGCACACCAAGTCGATGTCGGTGTTCGCCCGCGAAAACCTGTTCGAGTTCGACAAGTTCGCCTATGGCTCTGCCGCCTCGACCTTGCTTTTCCTGATCCTCGCTCTGCTCACCATCGTCACCATCCGGATCGGCCGGATAAGCCTGGACGGAGGCCGCTGACATGTGGATCGTGAAGCGCACGGCCTTTTACCTGCTGGTCGCGGTCATCGTCTTCGTCGCGGTGTTCCCGTTCTACTACGCCATCGTCACCAGCCTGAAATCGGGGACCGATCTGTTTCGGGCCGATCTGTGGCCGACAACGATCAGCCTTGCCAACTACCGGAATGTGCTGACCGAGGGCAGCTTCGTGCGCAACTTGCTGAACTCGCTGTTCGTCTCCGGCGCGGTGGTTGCGCTTTCGCTGTTGCTCGGCGTCACATCAGCCTATGCGCTGGCGCGCATTCGCTTTCGCGGTCGCTCGGCCCTGCTGTTCATCATCCTGTCGGTGTCGATGTTCCCGCAGGTGGCGCTGCTGGCTGGGCTGTTCGAACTGGTCCGCCTGTTCGGCCTCTACAATTCGCTGTTCGCGCTGATCTTCTCCTACATGATCTTCACCTTGCCGTTCACCGTCTGGGTGCTCACCACCTTCGTCCGCGACCTGCCGGTCGAGGTCGAGGAGGCGGCGATCCTAGACGGCGCGACGCCGTGGATCATCATCACGCGGGTCTTCCTGCCGCTGATGTGGCCGGCGCTGGCGACCACCGGCCTGCTGGCTTTCATCGGCGCGTGGAACGAGTTCCTGTTTGCCCTGACCTTCACCTCCAACAACGCACAGCGGACCGTGCCGGTAGCGATCGCGCTGCTCTCCGGCAACTCGCAGTTCGAGATCCCTTGGGGCAACATCATGGCGGCCTCGGTGATCGTCACGGTGCCGCTGGTGGTGCTGGTGCTGATCTTCCAGCGCAAGATCGTCTCCGGCCTCACCGCCGGCGGGGTCAAGGGGTGAGGGGGCGAAACGCTCAGATGTCCGGTGCGTTGCCGATCTTCTTCTTGAGCTCCAGCGCCCAGGCGCGGCCTTCGTCGCCGCCCCACAGCAGCCAGGCAATGTAACCGGCCGAAGGGTTTTGCTCATTGCCGTAGTTCCTGCCGCGCTTGTCGATCTCGTGGCGGGCGAAATAGCTGACCATGCGGCGGATGGTGGAGGGCGCGAGCTTTTCCCGGTTCTTCAGCTCGGTGGCGCGGGCGACGCCGATCTCGGTGCCGCCGCGGCCGAATTCTCCGCGCAGCCTGAGGCCCTTGGCGGCATTGTCGGCCACCACTTGCGGGCAGCGCAGATCGATCTCGTCGTCGTGCATATTGTTCCCCGGATCACGCTGCCCGAACAGGTATTACGACATCTCACCATGCGCAATAAATGTCGGGACCGATCGCCGCCAAACGTCCTTGGGTCGCAGAGCAACCGCGCCGGGACGCCGGCGCCGCGACTTGAAGGAGCCGATCATGATCACCTTTCCCAACGAATCCGCGAAATACCGCACCGCCCGCGAAAAACTGCTGCGCAAGGAAATCGAGCTGCGCCGCGTCATGGAAGAGGTCGCCGAGGCCCGGCGCGCGCTGCCGCCGGGCGGGCTGATCCGCCAGGACTATGAATTCGACGCACTGGATGCCCAGGGCAAGCCCGCAAAGACAAGACTGTCGGAGCTGTTCGCGCCGGGCAAGGACTCGCTCATCCTTTACAACATGATGTTCCCGCGCCACCCGCAGGAGAAGCGCGATGTGGCGACCAGCGGCGGCACGGCGAAGCTTGCCCGACCGGACCAGCCATGTCCGTCCTGCACGGCATTGCTCGATCAGTTCGACGGCGCCGTCGGGCATCTCCAGGCCGCTGGCTTCAATTTCGCGGTGGTGGGCAAGACCGCGCTCGAAAACCTGGTCACGCTCGGCCGCGACCGGGGCTGGCGCAACATGCGGCTGGTGTCTTCGGCTTCCAACAGCTTCAAGCGCGACTACAATGCGGAGGCGGCCGACGGCGCACAGATCCCGCTGCTGTCGGTGTTCCACCGCGACGGCGACGGCATACGCCATTTCTGGAGCTCGGAACTGGATTTCGCACCGACGGAGCCGGGCCAGGACCCACGCGGCCTTGGCACCTGCGAAACGCTGTGGAACCTGATGGATTTCACGCCTGAAGGCCGCCCGAACTGGAACGAGCAGTTGCAATATGGCGAGGCGTGTTGCCACTGAAAGGCAGCTCTGGTCAGCCGCCGCGTTTCAGTTTTCGGAACATGAGTCCCATGGCTGGCTCGAACGAGGGCATCGGCGAGGGTTCGAGCCCGGCACGGATCGGTGGGGCGATTGAGGCGACATGCGCAGGCTTCTTCCTCATGAGCTGCAACCGGAGTGCCCAAGCGACGTTGGGTTGTCCGAGGGACAATTCCAACCGGAGACATGCCATGAAAACGCTTACCATCCTGACCGCAGCAGCATTGCTTGCCGGCGCGCCGGCCTTTGCCCAGTCGAACACGACCGCCACGACCACGCCGCTCGCCACGACGACGAAGGTCGACACTTCGACCTTCATCAAGACGGTGCCGAGCGCCAATGAGTTCGAGATCGAGTCCAGCAAGCTCGCCGAGCAGAAGGCGACCGACGCCGACGTCAAGGCGTTCGCCAAACAGATGATCTCCGATCACACCAAGGCCGGCGAGGAATTCAAGGCGGCGCTTGCCCAGGGCCAGACAACCTCGGCCACAGCGCCGTCCGGTCCGGCCCTGCAGCCAAAGGAGCAGAAGATGCTCGATGAGCTGAAGAGCGCCAGCGGCGATCAGTTCCAGGCGAAATACATCGAAATGCAGACCAACGCGCACAAGGAAGCCGTCGCGCTGTTCAGCGGCTATGCGCAATCCGGCGACGACCCTGCGATGAAGGAATTCGCCAAGAAGACGCTGCCGACGCTGCAGATGCACGAAAAACACGTGAAGGAACTGGCGGCCGCGCATCAGGGTTAGGCGGCGGTTTAAGGTCTGTCCTCTACGGCGCCCCCCCTCTGTCCTGCCGGATGTTCGTTATTTGGAAAGCCAAGCAATTGGCTTCCCATCGCTTCGCGGACCACTCCTCAACCCCCACAAGGGGGGAGATTGGCTGTCACCACGGCCTCTGCCAATTTTCCAACGCTGCAAGGAAAAAGCCGGCGCCGAAGCTGCCAATCTCCCCACCTGTGGGGAGATGTCCGGCAGGACAGAGGGCGGCGCCGTAGAGCGCCTGGTTGGCAAACCAAGCACCATTGAGCGCTGCTCAGGTCGACCTGATCTGCTCGACCGCGGTCACCAGCAGGTCTTCCATGGCGGTGCGTATCTGGGCATCCGAGTGGGCGATACCTGCCGCGTCGAAATCAGCGCGGACCTTGCGGAACACATCGTTGTCGCCGGCCTCTTCGAAATCCGCGTGCACGACCTCCTTCGCATAGGCGTCGGCGTCCGCACCGGATTTGCCGAGCTGTTCGGCGGCCCACAGGCCGAGCAGCTTGTTGCGGCGCGCCATGGCCCTGAACTTCGTTTCCTCGTCCATCGCGAACTTCTTCTCGAAGCCTTCCTGACGGTCTCTCATGCTGCTCATGGTTTGCCTCGTTCGATGTGAGTCCGGTCTTCAGCCCAAGGGAAGAGCGGGCAGGGAAGGCGAGAGTGGCGTGCATGGATGTCATTAGCAAGGCCGGATCGTTCACGCCGGTGATTGAGCGGGCGCCTGGCGGTACCGGCGTTTCGCCCGATGTGATTTGACCTTGCCGTGCCGTGTCCTACTCTCGAATGCCTCTGGATGAACCGAGGAGACGAGCGATGCAGTTCAACGGAATTCGCGGCGTCTTGCTGACGGCGGCCGTGATCCTTGCCGCCGGCACCGCGGCCTATGCCCATCATGGCTGGTCGTGGACGCAGGACGGGTTTTTCGAACTCAAGGGCAAGATCACGGCCATCTATATCGGCAATCCGCACGCCACGCTGGATGTCGATGTCGAGGGCGAGGCTTGGCGGGTGGAGATGGCGCCGCCCTCCCGCACCATCGCCGCCGGCTTCACCGAGGAGGTGGCCAAGGTCGGCGACGAGGTGACTGCGATCGGCAATCGCTCGGTCGAGGCGAGCGAAAAGCGCATGAAAGCAGTCCGCGTAGTCGTCGGCGGCAAGACATATGATGTCTATCCCGACCGCGTGCCGCCTGCTTGAATGGCCGAGCTCCTCGCCGGCATCGAGCACCTTGCGTTGGCGCGGTGGCTGAAGGCCTCCTTCGTTGCCTACCCCGTGGTCAATGCGCTCCACATCATGTCGATCGGCGCGCTGCTGACCAGCGTCGTTCTCATGGATCTCAGGATCTGCGGCGCCTTCCGTTCGCTGCCGCAAGCGGCGTTCGTCGCGCTGCTGCGCCGCATTGCTTTGGGTGCGTTCGCGGGCGCGCTCGTCACAGGCTCGCTGCTGTTTTCGGTCAAGGCGAGCACCTATGCGGCGATGCTGATCTTCCTCGCCAAGATGGCACTCATCCTTCTCGCCGGCGTCAACTTTCTCGTCTTCACGCGCTTGCGCCGCGCCACAGGCCGCGGCGAGCCGGCGGGTGGGACTGCTTTGGCCGTGCTTTCGATGCTGCTGTGGACTTCCGTGCTTTTCGCCGGACGGTTCATCGGTTTTCTCTGATTAGAGCGAGCGCCTGCACTGGCGTTCCGCCAGTGCAGGGATAAGCTCCCTGAAGCACCTGGGTTGTCACCTACAGTTTTTTTGCGAAGAGGACCCCCACCCCTAACCCCTCCCCACAAGGGGGAGGGAGACTTCCGTTGGCGCTGACCTAGGCAAATCGTCTGTCTTTCGGCGCCAAAGAAGAATTTAAAGGCACGGGGCAGCGTTCCCTCCCCCTTGTGGGGAGGGTTAGGGTGGGGGTCCTTCTTCGCAAGAATCCACATGCGATAGCCCTGCCCTTGGGGGGAAGGTTAGGGGGCTCTTCTTTAGCGCTAACGCGGCAGCCTGCTGCATACTCAGGGAGAACCACCATGAAGAAAGAAATCATCGAAGTGCCGGTCATGTCGGACAAGGTGCGGGCGCTCGGCCTTCCCTGCTCGACAGCGGTGAGGGCCAACGGCTTCGTGTTCATCTCGGCGACGCCGCCGGTGGACATGGTGACCGGCGAGATGGTGCGCGGCGACATCGAAACGCAGACCGAGGCGTCGCTGAAGGCGCTGAAACACTGCCTGGAAGCGGCCGGCACCTCGCTGGACAATGTCGTGATGGTGCGCATCTACGCCGTCAATTCCGGCTTCTACAACGCGATTAACCGGGTTTATGCGAAGTATTTTTCGACGAACCCGCCGGCGCGGAGTTTTGTGCCGGTGGCGTCCTGGCCGATGGAGTTTGATATCGAGATTGAGTGTGTGGCGGTGGCGTGAGGGGCTTGGCTCCCGGGGAGACGGGAACGCTCTCTGGACAATTCGAACAAATGCCAAACGGGCGCCAAGGCCAAGCGTGACGTCAGTCATATGAAAGAGAATGCGATTTCAACACCTTAGCGGAAAGAGGGTTAAGGACTCCCGTCTGTCTGCCATATCAGAGCCAGAAAAATATATGTCTAATAGACAAAGAATTCGTCTATTAGACAGGGTATCTATTGCATGCCGTCCGAATCGTGATATCTGTAATCCAAAGGACGGCATCACATGGACGGAAAACGATCTCGCGAAGCGCTGCTTGAGTTCCTCGACTATCTTGCCAAGAAGGGCTTGATGAACAAGGCTACGGCTAGCGCTCGTAAAGCGGCGGCAAATAGCGTTCTAAGCATTCTGGACGGCAATGAAGCCGAAGATGTCACGATTATTGATATTGATCAGCTCTTTGTGAGATATGCCAATCTTGCAGGCTCAAAATATAAACCTGAGAGCCTGAATGTCTACAGAGGGCGCCTGAAAGCTGCAATTGAAGATTTCAAAAACTACCAAAACAACCCAATGACTTTCCGACCTTCGGTGCAGTCAAGCGGACGAAAGGTGACCGAACGCCCGAGAGTTGGGCAAGGCGAGATTGATGCCGCTGATCGATCTGTATCTCGCCCGATAGCTAGCGTTTCTAGTCCACCACCTGCGTCGGTCTCGATCTTGCCGATTCCTATAAGACCAGAACTGGTAGTCCAGATACAGGGGCTTCCTTATGACTTGACGCCTGCGGAAGCGAACAAAATTGCCAATGTGATACGTGCGATGGCGTCTACAGAATAATTTCCCAGTCCAAATGGGAGATTTTCTCAGCCCAGCTGAGACCACGGGAGCCGCTGGCTCGGCGTCCAAAGCCGATGTCCAGCGGCCCTCTTGCCCGTCTAGAGGCCAATAAGCAATATCCCATAAATCCGATTGTCGCAAATCAATGATCCCTAACCGATTTGGTATTCAATGACCGCCCCAGACGCGACTCGGCAGAAAGAGGCATGGCGAGAGATTGATGCTATTTTCTCAGACTCAAAGAATACCTGGGTTATTCATTATTCTTGCGAAAGTTTTTATGATCGAGTCGAAGGGCGTTCGCCGAGAGTTACATCCATTGCGGTTCGTAAGCTGAGTGACGCGCAGACCCATTCTTTCTCTATTCATCAAATTGCTGAACGCCAAGGTGTGGCGTTTGGAGAGATCGAACAGCATTACGATCGATTAGAGCGCCTGATGCTGGATGCGTTCTTCTCATTCGTGGGATCATACCGGAACAGTCACTTTATGCATTGGAATATGCGGGACGCGAATTATGGATTCGCGGCAATAGATCATCGATATACAGTTCTCGGCGGTGTACCTATCGTAGTTGATGACGAGCGAAAGCATGATTTGTCAAGAACCATCATAAATATATATGGGAAAGGGTATATAGCGCATCCGCGATTGGAGTCTTTAATTGAAAAGAATAAAGTACGACCTTTGGACTTTATGACGGGAGCGCAGGAAGCAGCGGCATTTGAACAGAGGAATTTTAGCGGGCTTCATCAGTCCACGTTGCGCAAGGTGGATATTCTAGCGAATCTTGCGACGTTGGTTAAGGATCGCTCTCTTAAAACTAATACCACGCGCTGGGAAATGCATGGTGGTCGCATCCGAACTAGCGTCTCCTGGGTTCTTGAAAATAAGCTTGTTGCCTTTTTTGCCAGTATTGCGAGCATTGTTGGTTTGGGGCTGGCAATTTACGCTCTTAAGTAACAGCGCTGCCCCTCATCTGCCTGCCGGCATCTTCTCCCCGTTGAACGGGGAGAAGGGAGCCAATCACCTCAAGCAAAATACTCCTGCAGCGGCCTGACTTCCAGGCTCCCCGCCTTCAGCGCCGCAATCGCCTCGGCCACCGCCGCCGCACCCGATAGCGTCGTATAGTACGGCACCTTCTGCATCAGCGTCGCGCGGCGGAGCGATTTGGAGTCCGACACCGCCTTCTGGCCATCAGTCGTGTTGAAGACGATCTGCACCTGGCGGTTGCGGATGGCGTCTTCTATGTGGGGGCGGCCTTCCAGCACTTTGTTGATTTTCTCGGCAACAACGCCGTTTTCGGCGAGGAAGCGGGCGGTGCCGGAGGTGGCCAGCACCTTGAAGCCGAGGCCGGCGAGGCGCTTGACCGCCGGCAAGATGCCTTTCTTGTCCTCGTCGCGCACGGAGACGAACAGTGTGCCGGAGCGGGGCAGGTCGACGCCGGCGCCGAGCTGGCTCTTGGCGAAGGCCAGCGCGAAGTCGCGGTCGAGGCCCATGACCTCGCCGGTCGAGCGCATTTCCGGGCCGAGCAGGATGTCGACGCCGGGGAAGCGGGCGAAGGGGAACACCGCTTCCTTGACGGCGATGTGGCCGGGGTTGCGGGGATCAGGCATGGCGCCGTAATGGGCGAAGGCGTCTTCCAGCTTTTCGCCGGCCATGATGCGGGCAGCGATTTTCGCGATAGGACGCCCGATGGTTTTTGCGACGAAGGGCACGGTGCGTGACGCGCGCGGGTTGACCTCCAGCACATAGACGATGCCGTCCTTGATCGCATACTGCACGTTCATCAAGCCGCCGACATTGAGCGCGCGGGCAAGGGCTGCCGTCTGGCGCTCCAGCTCGTCGACCAGCTCGGAAGGCAGCGAGTGCACCGGCAGCGAGCAGGCGCTGTCGCCCGAATGGATGCCGGCCTCCTCGATGTGCTCCAATATGCCGGAGACGAAGGTCGACTTGCCGTCGCACAGGCAGTCGACATCGACCTCGATGGCGCCGGAGAGATAGGTGTCGAACAGCAGCGGGTTCTTGCCCAGCAGAGTATTGATCTGGCCGGTCTTGTCGTTGGGGTATTTCTGCTTGATGTCCTCCGGCACCAGGCCGGGCACGGTGTCGAGCAAATAGGTTTGCAGCATGCCCTCGTCATGGATGATCTGCATGGCGCGGCCGCCCAGCACATAGGACGGGCGCACCACCAGCGGGAAGCCGAGTTCGCCGGCGACGAGGCGGGCCTGCTCGACCGAATAGGCGATGCCGTTCTTCGGCTGGCTGAGGCCGAGCTTGTGCAGCAGCTTCTGGAAGCGGTCGCGGTCTTCGGCCAGATCGATCATGTCGGGCGAGGTGCCGAGGATCGGGATGCCGGCCTTCTCCAGCGCATCCGCGAGCTTCAGCGGCGTCTGGCCGCCGAACTGGACGATGACGCCGACCAGTTCGCCCGAGGCCTGTTCGGCGCGCAGGATCTCCAGCACGTCTTCGGCCGTCAGCGGCTCGAAATAGAGCCGGTCCGATGTGTCGTAGTCGGTCGAGACCGTCTCCGGGTTGCAGTTGATCATGATCGCTTCATAGCCTGCGTCGCGCAGCGCAAAGGCGGCGTGGCAGCAGCAATAGTCGAACTCGATGCCCTGGCCGATGCGGTTGGGGCCGCCGCCGAGGATGACGACCTTCTTGCGCGACGAGACCTGCGCCTCGTTTGCGAGCGCGCCGGCAAACGGCACTTCATAGGTCGAATACATGTAGGCAGTGGGCGAGGCGAACTCGGCCGCGCAGGTGTCGATGCGTTTATAAACCGGATGAACGTCGAGCTTTTCGCGAATCTTCGCAATCACTTCGACGTCTGTTTTCGTCAATGACGCGAGGCGGGCGTCCGAAAAACCCATGGCCTTCAGCATGCGCAGGTTGACGGCATCCTCGGGAATGCCGTGCTCGCGGATGCGGGCTTCCATGGCGACGATGCCTGCGATCTGTTCGAGGAACCACGGGTCGATCTTGCACATGGCGTGCACGTCTTCCAGCGAAGTGCCCATGCGGATCGCCTGGGCCACCATGCGCAGCCGGTCCGGCGTCGGCGTGCCCAGCGCGGCGCGGATGGCGTTGCGGTCGTCGGCATGGTTGGCCGCACCATAACCGAGGCCGGGGATCTCGATCTCGTCGAGACCCGTCAGGCCGGTTTCCAGTCCGCGCAAGGCTTTCTGCAGCGATTCCTGAAAAGTGCGGCCGATGGCCATGACTTCGCCGACCGACTTCATGGCGGTGGTCAGCACCGGCTCGGCGCCGGGGAATTTCTCGAAGGCAAAGCGCGGGATCTTGGTGACGACGTAATCGATCGACGGCTCGAAGGAGGCGGGCGTGGCGCCGCCGGTGATGTCGTTCTCCAACTCGTCCAGCGTGTAACCGACGGCGAGTTTTGCCGCGATCTTGGCGATCGGGAAACCGGTCGCCTTGGAGGCCAGAGCGGACGAGCGCGAGACGCGCGGGTTCATCTCGATGACCACCAGGCGGCCGTCGGCCGGGTTGACGGCGAACTGCACGTTGGAGCCGCCGGTCTCGACGCCGATCTCGCGCAGCACCGCGATCGAGGCGTTGCGCATCATCTGATACTCCTTGTCGGTCAAGGTCAGCGCCGGGGCGACGGTGATCGAGTCGCCCGTATGCACGCCCATCGGGTCGATGTTCTCGATCGAGCAGACGATGATGCAATTGTCCGCTCTGTCGCGGACAACCTCCATCTCATACTCCTTCCAGCCGAGCACGCTCTCCTCGATCAGCACTTCGGTGGTCGGCGAGGCGTCGAGGCCGGACTGGACGATCTCGTAGAATTCGGCGCGGTTGTAGGCGATGCCGCCGCCGGTGCCGCCCATGGTGAAGGACGGGCGGATGATTGCCGGCAGGCCGACATGGTCGAGCGCCTGGGCGGCGATCGCCATGCCATGGCTGATGTAGCGCTGCTTGCGGTCGCCTTCGCCGAGGTTCCAGCGGGTTTCCAGCGCGTCGAGCGCGGCATCGAGATCGGCCGGCGCTTCGGCCTTGACCGCTGCGCGCTCTGCCTCATGCGTCTTGCGGTCGGTGTTCTTGACGTCGGTGGCGTTGGCCAGCATCGACTTCGGCGTTTCCAGGCCGATCTTCTTCATCGCCTCGCGAAACAGCGCGCGGTCCTCGGCCTTGTCGATGGCTGTGGCGTCGGCGCCGATCATCTCGACATTGTAGCGCTCCAGCACGCCCATGCGGCGCAGCGACAAAGCGGTGTTGAGCGCGGTCTGGCCGCCCATGGTCGGCAGCAGCGCGTCGGGCCGCTCCTTGGCGATGATCTTGGCGACCACTTCAGGCGTGATCGGCTCGATATAGGTGGCGTCGGCCAGTTCCGGATCGGTCATGATGGTGGCCGGGTTGGAATTGACCAGGATGACGCGGAAGCCTTCCTCCTTCAGCGCCTTGCACGCCTGCGTGCCGGAATAGTCGAACTCGCAGGCCTGGCCGATGACGATGGGGCCGGCCCCGATGATCAGGATCGACTTGATGTCAGTGCGTCTTGGCATGTCAAAGGTCCGTTCGGCGGGCGGCTTGCACAAAAAACCGGGACGGGAAGACCCGGCCGGTTGTGCTCGCGATTCTGGTATCAGGCTAGGAGGGCCTTATAGGGAAGAGTTCTGACTGATGTAACCCCGAAAATGCGAGGTAGGGGAGTAGGGGAATAGGGGAATAGG